>CAZEDA010000376.1:1784-4035 GCA_964510915.1 uncultured Rhodocyclaceae bacterium
GAGTTGTCGTGGATCGCCTGGAGTTCCTCCGTCCGCATCCGCAGATCGTGTGTCATCTTTCCGGCGAGTTCGAGCGCGTCGTCGCGCCGGCGGATCAGAACCCGAAGCAGGGCCGCGATGCCGAGACTGGCGATGATGGCCATCACCAGCGTCACGGTCTGGCTCTTGCGAAGCGCTGCCGGCAGGAACCGCTCGTCGACGCGGACCTCGATCTGGAGATCCTGCCCGGCAAGCCGGAGCGTGCGGTTGACGGTTGCCAGCACGCTGGCGGGCTTGATGTCGGCGCCTTCCGTGAACAGCGGCACGGTGCCAGACATGCCGCGAGCGCTCACCGTGACCGCGAGCCCGGGCTCCAGCCGCCCCCAGAGCGTCCGGAACATCCGATCGGTGTCGAGCGCCAGGTAGACCCACCCCAGAAGCCCGGCCTCGCGCTGAACTTCGGTGTTCAGCGGGACGTCCTGAAGATAGACCGGCGCATACATGAGCTGCCCGACCGGCGGCGCGCCTTCCGAGTTGATGAGGAGCTTGACCGGCGGGGTGGTTTCGACGACGCCGCTCCGCGCCGCCCGCAGCATGGCATCGCGCCGGGACGGAATCTCGAGGAGGTCCAGGCCGAGGATGTCCTTCGAATAGAGCTCGGCCGGCTCCATCAGAGTGACCGGGGCATACAGCGCACGCACACCCGGCGGCAGGCTCCGGACCCCCGGCCCATGCTCCCGGACCATCCAGGCATCGTGGCTATCGCGTCCGCTCGGCCGCACGGCCCGCACGAAGCCGACCACCCGCACGGCAGGATAGTGATGCGCGACGTCGTAGCGCTGCACGAATCCCCGCCACGACTGACGATTGATATCCGGTGCGATGGCAACGAACTGCGCGACGCCGGTGAGAACAGCCGCCTGGCCGCGCAGGTTCTCCTGCAGGGCGGACACGAGATCCTGGGCGCGCAGATCGACCCGCTCGGCAACGGCCACCCGCCGGTCTTCGGTGGAGGACTGCCACCACCAGATGGCGCCGCCCAGCATCAGGCACAAGGCCAGCAGGGGCAGGAGACGGTCGCGGGAATGAGCGTAGGACAGCAAGGCTTGGTTCTTGTCGGTGACCGGCCGGATCCGGAACTCCTCGGTTATCGGCGATCACGGAACCTGCCTTTAGAAAAGCTCCAATCTCCCAGGCTGGTCAGGCCATGCGGCGATCAGGGAGAGACGATGTCCTGCGCGAGCGCCACGAGAGTCCGGGGCGCGCTGCCCTCGGCCTTGTTGTTGGCAATGACAATCGCGCTGCGCCCTGCCATGAGCGACTGGCGGCACAGCGCGGCGATGGCTTCGCGCGTCGAGACATCGGGCTCGACCATCCGGTTGAATGGTGCGTAGCGCGCCTTCGCCTCTTCGTACTGGTAGCGAGGATTGAGGTTCCAGCGGACCACGAGCTCGGCAGGGGGAAGAGAACCGAGAATGGCGATCTGCTCCGCGAGCGGAATCGCCCGTGGATGAATGCTCACGCACAGCGTGGCGCCGCTCGCGCGCAAGGCGCCCACGAGCTCATCGGTGAAAAGTTCAGGGTCACGCAATTCGACGGCATGCAGCCCTCCGCGCGGCAGGGCCGACAGGAACTCGCCGACCCTCACGGCGAAGGTACGCGGCTGCCTTGTGACCGTGCGTCCTTGCGGCGGAAACTGGAACACGAGCGGTCCGCACCGGTCGCCCAGCCCTTCCCGGGCAGGGCCGACGAACTCGCGGATCGCCTTGTCCACATCGAGGTAGTGGGGGTTGGCGCCACCGGGCTTGCCGGCGTCATCGCGAATCCAGGAGGACGTGACGTCCGCCGGTGCCTTCACCATGAAACGGAATCCGGCCGGCACCTGCTGCGCGTAGGCGGCATAGTCGTCGAGCGGAACGGGCGCGTAGTAACTGCGATCGATGCTCACCGCGCGCAGCACCGGATGCGCCGAGTAGGCCGCAAGTCCGGACCGCGAGAGCAGCGTGGCGTCATACGGCGTGTCGTACACGAGTCCGGCCCAGCCGGGGAACGACCAGGACGACGTCCCCAGGTACAGCCCCGCCGGCAGCGCGGCGCCCAGGGCCCGGAGCTCCGGCGACTGCGGTGCGGGGGCCGGCAGTCGCTGGGAAGGCCGGCCCTTGGGATCGGGGTCACCGGTGAAGAGGGAAAGCTGTTCGGTCATGCCGGGAGTGTAGCGGTGAAGGGTGAAGGGTGAAGGGTGAAGGGTGAAGGGTGAAGGGTGAAGGGTGAA
>CAZEDA010000377.1:0-4019 GCA_964510915.1 uncultured Rhodocyclaceae bacterium
CGTGAAGGCGTGGAGATGTGAGGGTGAAGGGTGAAGGGTGAAGGGTGAAGGGTGAAGGGTGAAGGGTGGGACGGCGCGGGGCGCTTGGGGTTCCCGCTCACGGCAGGCGACAACGGGAAGCATCGATGGCTGACTTGAAGATCGGCGGGCTGCACAAGTACTACGGCTCGCTGCACGTGGTGAAGGGAATCGACCTGGAAATCCCGGAAGGGGAGTTCACGGTCCTCGTCGGCCAGTCGGGCTGCGGCAAGAGCACGCTCCTGCGCACCATCGCGGGCCTCGAGACCGCGGACAAGGGTTCGATCGAGATCGGCGGGCAGCGCGTGAACGACCTGCCGCCGAAGGATCGCGACATCGCGATGGTGTTCCAGAACTACGCGCTGTACCCGTACATGCGCATCTACGACAACATCGCCTTCGGTCTGCGTGCGCGCAAGACACCCGCCTCCGAGATCGACGGCAAGGTGAAGGCCGCGGCCCGGATGCTCGCCATCGAGCACCTGCTGGACCGCTATCCACGGCAGCTCTCGGGCGGCCAGCTCCAGCGTGTGGCCATCGGCCGGGCCGTGGTCCGGAACGCGCGGCTGTACCTGTTCGACGAGCCCCTCTCCAACCTCGACGCGCAGCTGCGCGAGGAAATGCGGGGCGAGATCAAGCGTCTGCACCAGGAACTCGGCAAGACGATGATCTACGTGACCCACGACCAGATCGAAGCCATGACCATGGCCGACCGGATCGTGCTGCTCCGCGAAGGCGTGATCGAGCAGCAGGGTGCCCCGCTGGATCTCTACGAGCGTCCGGCCACCCGCTACGTGGCGGGCTTCCTCGGTTCGCCCACGATGAACTTCATCCCTGCGGTGATCACCGTCAACGGCACGACGCTCAGCGTGCGTCTCGGAGACGGCACCTCGCTCGCGATTCCGTCCTCGCGTTCCGGCGGGCTCGGCCCGTGGCAGGGCAAGCCGCTGCTGCTGGGCGTTCGCCCCGAGCACCTCAGCCGCGCGACGGGCGAACTGCGCCCGGGCACGGCCACCTGCGACACGAAGGTGGATCTCGTCCAGCCCACGGGCTCTCGCACCTACGCGACCCTCAACGTGGGCGGCACGCAGGTCGTCGCCGAGATGCAGGCCCATGACGTGTCCGCCCCCGGCGAGCGCGTCACGCTGGCCATCGACATGAACCGCATGATCCTGGTGGACACCGCCACCGACAAAGTCATTTCGTCCTGAGTCGGGGCGCATCGGGCCCTGCCCGCTGCGTGCATCGACGCAACCGTTCCTGGAGGAGCAACGCAAGATGGCTGCCGCGAAGACCCCGCGTGAACTGAAACTGGTCGGCACGACCCAACCCGACGTCCCCGGCAAGGTCCTGAAGGCCGGACCCACCGAGGTGGAACTCGACAACGGCCAGCTGCGCTACCTGCGCGTGAACGGCGTCGAGGTGCTGCGCGCCGTGTCCTTCCTCGTGCGCGACAAGAACTGGGGCACCTACGTGCCGGCGCTCAGCAATCTCGTGGTCGATCAGCGCAAGGACGGGTTCTCCGTTTCCTACCATGCCGTGTGCGCGTCCGACGGTCAGGAGATTGCCTTCGACGTCAGCATCCAGGGCGACGCGCAGGGCAACCTCACGCTCGACGGCACCGCCACGCCGAAGACCGACTTCCTCACCGCGAGAACCGGCTTCGTCGTGCTGCATCCGCTCACCGGCGTCGTGGGCAGCAAAGTCGAGGTGGAGCATGTCGACGGCAAGGTGGAGAAGTCCGTCTTCCCCCGCATGGTGAATCCGATCCAGCCGTTCCTGCACATCCGCTCCCTCACGCACGAGTGCCTGCCCGGCGTGAAGGTAAGCGTGCGCATGGAAGGCGACACCTGGGAGATGGAAGACCACCGCAACTGGACCGACGCGTCCTTCAAGACGTACGTCCGCCCCCTCGCCCTGCCCTGGCCCTATGTCCTGAAGGCCGGTGAGCCAGTAAAGCAGTCGATCAAGGTGTCGCTGTCCGGCTCGGTCCCGAAGGGTGGCGCCGCCGCCGGTGCAGGTGGCGTGAGCGTGAAGCTCGGCGCGGCCGGCAAGGCCACGATGCCGCCCGTGGGCATCGCCGTGCCGCCCGAGGAAATCGACCACGCCGTCGCACGACTCGACCTCCTCAAGGCCATGGCGCCCAACCAGCTCGTGGGCCATCACGATCCGCGTGCCGGCCACGGCCTCAAGGAACTGTACGGACTACGGGTGCTGTCGGAACAGACCGGTGCGAAGGCCGTGCTGGAGATCGTCGTCGCCAGCCTGGACGCCTACGGTGCCGAACTGAAGGCACTCGCGAAGCTCGTGGACCAGGCCGGCCTGAAGCTCGACGCCATCGCCGTGTGCCCGGTGGGCGATCTCAAGTCCGTCCTGCCCGGCGGGGAGCGTCCGCCCGCGCCGCCGCTCGATGCGCTCTACGCCGCTGCGCGTGAAGCCTTCCCCGGCATCACGCTCGGGGGCGGCATGTTCTCGTTCTTCACGGAACTCAACCGCAAGCGCGTCCCCGCGGACAAGCTCGACTTCGTGATGAACACCACGTGCCCCGTGGTGCACGCCGCCGACGACCGCTCCGTGATGGAAACGCTGGAGGCGCTGTCCCATCAGGTCACCACCGCACGGTCGTTCATCGGCAAGACGCCTTATCGCATCGGGCCGAGCGCGATCGGCTGTCGCGACAATCCCCATGGCGCGACGTATACGCCCAACCCGGACAACGTCCGAGTGTGTCTGCCCAAGATGGACCCCCGCATGCGCGGGCTGTTCGGCGCGGCGTGGTTCACGGGCTATGTGGCGGCGCTGGCGCGCGCGGGCGTCAGCGCGATCACGCTGGGCGCCTCCACCGGACCGCTCGGCTTCATCTACCGCAAGACCGATTACGCGCAACCCGGGCTCGACGGCACGGGTGCGAGGGTCTATCCGTCGTACCACGCGGTGTCCGGCCTGGCGCGTGCTGCCGGTGCGAAGCTTGTCGCGACGGAATCCTCCGATCGCGCAACGGTGGACTGCATCGCCTATCGCGCCAAAGGTGCCACGCTGCTGTGGCTTGCCAATCTCACCGCGAAGACGCAGACCGTCTCGATCGAGGGCGCGGAGGGCAGGCAGGCATTCGCCGGCGTGCTGGACGAAGGCAGCTTCGACAGGGCGGTGACCGATCCGCTGGCCTTCCAGGGACGGCATCAGGCCGTCGAAGGCGGCAAGGTCGCGCTGAAGGCCTACGGCGTGGCCTGGGTCTGCATCAACGACTGAGAGGGCGCACGGCCGCTGGCGCCCGATGCGTCAGCGGTCGAGGGCGGCGTCCGCGTGGGAGGCAGGGTCCTCCAGCGGCTCGAGGTGGGTGGTGACGGTCGTGCGCGGCAGAGCCTCGCGGATTTCCCGCTCGATGGCGTCAGCGAGGTCGTGCCCCTTCTGGACGGTCCACGCGCCCGGCACCAGAACATGCATGCTGACGAACGCCCGCCCCGCCGCCTGTCTCGTGCGCACGGCGTGGAACTCGATGCCCTCCTGCTCATGCCGCGCCAGGATGTCGCGAATGACAGTCCTCTGCTCCTGTGGCACCGAGGGATCCATCAGGCCGAGCGCCGAGCGCCGCAGCAGGCCATAGCCCGTCCACAGGATGTTGATCGCGACGCCGATCGCCACCAGCGGGTCGAGACGATTCCAGCCCGTCACCGTCACGAGCAGCACGCCCACCAGGACGCCGGCGGACGTCCACACATCCGTCATCAGATGGTGAGCGTCGGCTTCGAGCGTGATGGAGCCGTAGCGCTTCGCCGCGCGGAATAGCGACCACGCAACGGCGAAGTTGATGGCGGAAGCCAGCACGCTGATGGTCAGACCGAGCCCTACCGCTTCCAGCGGCTCGGGATTCAGCACGCGCGGGACGGCCGTCGCAACGATCACCGCGGCCGCCACGAAGATCATCGCGCCCTCGAGACCGCTGGAAAAGTACTCCGCCTTGCTGTAGCCGAAGGCGTGCTCCTCGTCCGGCGGTCGCTCCG
>CAZEDA010000378.1:0-4010 GCA_964510915.1 uncultured Rhodocyclaceae bacterium
GTGGGCTCCGACGGCGAGTCCTACAACATCAACGCGGACGTCGTCGCGGGCAAGCTTGCCGAGATTCTCAAGGCCGAGAAGCTCGTGCTGCTCACGAATACGCCGGGCGTCCTCGACAAGGACGGCAAGCTTCTCACCGGGCTCACGCCCAAGCAGATCGACGAGCTGTTCGCCGACGGCACGCTCTACGGGGGTATGCTGCCGAAGATCTCCTCCGCCGTGGATGCCGCCCGCAGCGGCGTGCGCAGCGTCCACATCATCGACGGCCGCGTCGAGCACTCGCTGCTGCTCGAGGTCCTGACGGACCAGGGCGTCGGCACCCTCATCAAGGCGAAATGACATGACCCAGACCCCCATGAGCGACGTCAGCCTCGACCGGCTGGAAACGCTCCTCGAAGAGCCGCCCGCGGGCGCCGATCCGCTGTGGCTCGATTCCCTGCAGGGGTTCCTGGCCGCGGTGATCAGTTCGCCTTCCCCGATTCCCCGGAAGGACTGGCTGACCGTGGCCCTGGGCCCCGGCAAGGACTGGGACGCGGAGCCAGGCGCCGCCGAACTGGTCGGTCTCGTGGACAAGCTGGTGGACGACATCACGCTGCACCTCGGGGAGGGCGGCGGCCTGCCGCTGCTCGTGTACCCGGCCGACGAAACCGGCGAACGCTTCGACTACGAGCCCTGGGCCGCCGGCTATCTGGAGGGCGTTTCGCTCGCGACGCCGGGCTGGTTCGAAGTGGGGGACGAGGACGTCGTCGACGAGCTCACGTTCCCGCTGGCGGTGCTCTCCGGCGGCATGGACGACGACGACGAACTGCTCGAGACGCTGAAGGAAGAGGGCAAGACGCTGGACGACCTGCGCGTCGAGTGCGCTGAGGAACTGCCGCTCACCATCCAGCAGGCCTTCGACTACTGGTTCGAACACCGCAAGCCTGCCACGGTGCGTCGTGACGCGCCCAAGGTGGGTCGCAACGACCCGTGCACCTGCGGCAGCGGGAAGAAGTACAAGCAGTGCTGCGGCAGCGGGACGGAGACTTCAGGCGGGGATGACGTGAAGGCGTGAAGATGTGAAGGCGTGAAGATGTGACGGCGAGGGCGCCATGCCGGGCCCCGCCGTGCCGGGTCTGCCCCGGCGATCTCCGAACGACCCTGCTCCCTTCCGGGGCACCCGTCAAACCACATATGCAATGACGAATATGGCGATCATCGCGGCCGCGATGGCAATCTTCGCCAGCGTTCCGTAGAGGAATCCCAGCCAGGTGCCCAGTCCGACGCGGGCGGCCTGGTCCAGCGTACCGCCGCCGATCAGTTGACCGACGGCGGCACCGAGAAAGGGACCGACGAGAACGCCGAGGATGCCGAAGGGAAGTCCGGCCAGGGTGCCGATTCCCGCGCCGATGAGTGCGGTGCGGGATGCCCCGTGGGTGCGAGCACCCCGGACGGACGCAACGAAGTCCACGACGAGTGAAGCCACAGCGAGCAGTCCGATGACGATCATTGCCACCATCCCGACACGCTGGAACCCGTCGATCCAGGCGGCCACAGCCAGCCCGACGAACACCAGCGGTACGCCAGGCAGGACCGGCAGCAGCGTGCCGGCGAGTCCGATGAGAACCAACGCGGCGGAGAGGAGCCAAAGCAACAGTGCGGACATGATTCCTGTAGGAGCAGGGCGGGATGCAGACCTTCCGCCACTCTGGTCGGGCCGACCGGCGGCTCGCGGGCGCCGGCTTCGGGCATGCCGTTACACCAGTCGTCGAATCGAGACACTAGCGGCGGCGCGGCGCAGCAATTATGGTACGCGTCGAGGGCGTGAGGTCGAGCGGGTGAAGATGCAGGCAGTTTCCGTTACCAATGGTTCGCCACAGCCGTTCGTCGGTCCGACGAACGGTCGTCTCCGCGCGGCCCGATTTCTCGGCGTGCATATCGCGCTGCTCGTCGCGGCGCTTCTCGCCACACCGTTCCTCCGGCTCCTCCCTGCCGAACTCGCCGGCCTGCATCACTTCGGGCCCTTCATTGCCCTGGCGCTCGCCGGCGCCATCGCCCTCTCGTTCAACCGCAGCCGCGCCGCGATTGCCATCGCCTGTCTTGCCGGTGCATATGGGTTGCATGCCGGCGGGTCGCTCCGTTCCGAGGATGCCTTCACGGCCGTGTTCGTTGCGGTCCCGCTGCTGCTCGCCGCCGTCGCCCTCCTGCGCGAGCGCGGTGTCTTCAACCGGTACGGGATGCGCCGGCTTGCCGTGCTCGGCGGGGTGGTTGCCTTCGTCGCCGCCACCGTTTCCAACGGCACCTGGGCGTGGCTCGCCGGGGCCCATCCCTCGCTGTTCGAACCCGTGCTCGGCGGCCGCCTTTCGCTCGTCGCCTTGCTGGCCGTGCTGCTCGCCGCGGCGGGTGCGGCCTGGTCGCTCTGGACCCGCACCACGTCCATCGACGCCGCGCTCGTTCTCAGTGTGCTGGCGTTCGGGACCGGCGGTCTGCTGTTCGACCTCACGCATGGCTACGGCTGGATGATCGGCACGGCGGCAGCGTGCATCACCGTCGGCGTGCTGCAGGATGCCTACCGGCTCGCCTTCGTCGATGAACTCACGGGTCTCGGTGGTCGCCGCGCCCTCAACGAAAAACTGCTGACCCTCGGCGATCGCTACACCATCGCGATGGTCGACGTGGACCACTTCAAGCACGTGAACGACGACTTCGGCCACGACACCGGCGATCAGGTGCTCCGCATGATCGCCGCCCATCTTTCCCGGGCTGGTGGTGGCGGGCGGGCCTACCGTTACGGCGGCGAGGAGTTCGCGGTGGTGTTCCCCGGCAAGACGGTCCGGGAAGCCGTGCCCCATCTCGAGGCCCTTCGCACCGCCGTGGAGGACTACCGGATGCAGCTACGGGGCGAAGATCGCCCGGGCGAAAGCGAGGAGGGCCGCGTCCGCCGCGGTCACGGCGCCCGCAGCAACATTCTCAAGGTCACCATCAGCATCGGCGTTGCCGAGCGCGACACCCGCCATCAGGACCCGGACCAGGTTCTGCGCCTTGCCGACCAGGCGCTCTACCGCGCGAAGAACCGCGGGCGCAACCGCCTCAGCCGCTGACGTCCTGTCGTGATCGCGGACCCCGGTTCCGCGGGCTCGTGATCGTTCGCTTCCCCATTCCCTGCCGGGGTAACATCCGGGCTCCGCTCCATCGACGTCGGGACAGGGAATGGCGAACGACGCCTACGATTACGTGATCATCGGAGCCGGGACCGCAGGGTGCGTCCTGGCCAACCGGCTTTCCGCCGATTCCACCAAGCGCGTGCTGCTGGTGGAAGCCGGCGGCGACGACAACTGGTTCTGGATCCACGTGCCGGTCGGCTATCTCTACACGATCGGCAATCCCCGCACGGACTGGTGCTTCAAGACGCAGCCGCAACCCGGACTCAATGGGCGCGCCATCGGCTACGCCCGTGGCAAGGTGATCGGCGGCTGTTCCTCCATCAACGCGATGATCTACATGCGCGGTCAGCGCAGCGACTACGATCACTGGGCAGCGCTCGGCAATCGCGGCTGGGGCTGGGACGACGTGCTGCCGGTGTTCAAGCGCACCGAGGACTACGCCCACGGCGGAGACGACCTCCACGGCGCGGGCGGCGAGTTGCGCGTGGAGGAACGTCGCGTGTCATGGGAGATTCTCGACGCCTGGCGCGATGCCGCGGAGGAATGCGGCATCCCCAAGATCGACGAGTTCAACCGTGGCGACAACTTCGGTAACGCGTACTTCCAGATGAATCAGAAGCGCGGCGTGCGCTGGAGCGCCACGAAGGCTTTTCTCCGCCCTGTCGAGAATCGTCGCAATCTCGAGATCCGGCTCCACACCCATACCCTGGGCGTGCGCTTCGACGGCTCGGGAGACGTGCCGCGCGTCGTGGGCGTGGACCTGCTCGATGTCCGCGAAGGCGGTGTCCGCCAGGTCGCCACGCGGGAGGTCATTCTCGCCGCTGGTGCCATCGGCTCGCCGCAGCTGCTGCAGCTCTCGGGGATCGG
>CAZEDA010000379.1:0-3984 GCA_964510915.1 uncultured Rhodocyclaceae bacterium
GAGATGTTCTCGCCGCCCGAGATGATGATGTCCTTCGAGCGGTCCTTGATCTTCACGTAGCCCTCGGGATCGATCACCGCGAGGTCCCCGGTGTGGTACCAGCCGCCCTCGAACGCCTTCCGCGTCGCCTCGGGGTTCTTGAGATATCCCTTCATCGTGATGTTGCCGCGGAAGAAGATCTCTCCCATGGTCACGCCGTCGCGCGGCACCGGCTGGAGGGTGTCGGGATCGAACACGTCCATGCCTTCCTGCAGCGGATAGCGCACACCCTGGCGGCTGTTGCGCTCGGCCTGCACGTCGAGCGGCAGCGCCTCCCATTCGGGGTGCTTGGCGCAGACGCTGGCCGGGCCGTACACCTCCGTGAGCCCGTAGACATGAGTGATGTCGAAGCCCATGCGGGCCATGCCCTCGATCATGGAAGCAGGCGGCGCGGCGGCGGCGACGAGGCCCCGCACCTGATGATCGATGCCGGCCCGCCACTCGGCCGGCGCGTCGATGAGCATCCGGTGGACGATCGGTGCACCGCAGTAGTGGGTCACGCGGTGCTCCCGAATCGCGTCGAGGATGGCCCTGGCCTCCACACGACGCAGGCACACGTGCGTCCCGGCCATCAGCGCGATGGTCCACGGGAAGCACCAGCCGTTGCAGTGGAACATCGGCAGCGTCCAGAGGTACACCGGGAAGTGCGGCATGGCCCAGGTGACGGAATTGCCCACGGCGTTGAGGTACGCCCCCCGGTGGTGGGTCACCACGCCCTTCGGGTCGCCGGTGGTACCGGACGTATAGGAAAGGGCGATCGCATCCCACTCGTCGGCAGGACCGGGCCACTCGAATGCCGGATCTCCCTGCGCGAGGAAGGCCTCGTAGTCCATCTCGCCGATGAGGTGACCGCCGTGGGCCAGCGGGTCGTCGATATCGATCACCACCGGCCGGGTGGCGAGCTTCTCCAGCGCCGCCGAGATCACCCCGGAAAACTCGCGATCCGTGAACAGGATCTTCGCGCCGCCGTGCTCCAGCATGAACGCGAGCGCATCGGCATCGAGGCGCGTGTTGAGCGTGTTCAGCACTGCGCCGATCATGGGCACGCCGAAATGCGCTTCGACCATGTGGGGCGTGTTGGAAGCCATCACGGCCACGGTATCGCCCGCGCCGATCCCGCGACGTGCAAGAGATGACGCCAACGCGCGCGCCCGCGCGTACACTTCGCGCCAGTTCAGCCGCCAGGTCCCGTGGATCACTGCGACGCGGTCCGGATAGACCTCCGCTGCGCGGGCCAGAAACGACACCGGTGTGAGTGGAACGTAGTTGGCCGCGTTCCGGTCCAGCCCTTGCCGATAAGGATTGCCGTGGTTCATGGATGACTCGATGGGTATGTGCAGGGACCGGCGCTCGATCGCGACCGTCCGGGTCGCGTCTGCATGGAAGCCTGCTGCTGAACAACGGAACATGATATTGCATGGCGGCCCGAGGGAAGGTCCCCATGAGCGTCGCGACCGCGAAGGTTCCGCGGTCATGCCCTGACCCGCTTCATCCGACCCATTCGTGAACACCGTGCCGACCACTGCCGACACGATCGACCCCTCCGCCACCCAGCCGCTGCGCCCGAGCCCGCCTCCCCCGCCGGCCGGGCGCCGGGTGACCTGTCCGGTTCTCTGGGTGCACCTGCACGGTTACGCCGAGGCCGGCGTGCACGATCAGGTCAAGCTGCGGGAATCCCTGCACGCTGCGGCTGCCGCCGCTCTCGAGCCCGTGCCCGCTGCCGACCGAATCGTCCTGGAGACCGACACGGGCATGGCGGTGTGCTTCCTCGGTGGGGCCGCGCTGGCGGCGGCGTCGGCACGGACACTCCTGGAAGCGTCCTCCGCCACCCCGGACCTGCAACCCGCCGTCGGCCTTTCGATCGGCCCGGTCGCGGTGCTGGACGACGGCGACACCGCCCCCCGCCTCATCGGCGACGGCGTAGTCGTGGCAGAACGCATCACGGCATTTGCGGCTCCCGGACAGGTCGTGACGACCCGCGAATTCGCGGACGCGGTGACGCCCGTGAAGTCCATTGCCACGAGACTGTTCGCGCCCCTCGGTACGCGGACAGACGCCCAGCTGCGATCGCACGACCTGCTTGTGCTGAAGACCGAGGGCGCCGACACGCTCCGGCGCCTCGCGACAAGCGCATCGTCCTCCGGCTCCGCAGGCATCCATCGGCACCGCTGGGCCGCCGGCGCTGCGCTGGCTGCCGTGGCCGTGCTCATCGCCGTGCTCGCCGGCGGCCATCGGACGCCCGCTCCCGTTCCCAGGGAGGCCCCCGTCGCCACCGCGGCGCCCCCGAAGGTTCCCGAACCGCCCGTGGTCACGGCACCTCCATCGCCTCCGGAAGTCGTCACCGTGGCGGAGGCGGCGCCGGAGCCCGCGCCGGCCAGGCGCGAGAAGCGGGAAGCCACCGCCGCCGCTGTCGCCAAACCCGCCGCAGCGAAGCCACGTGCGGAGACCCGCGGCAAGGAGGCCGCGAAGGCGGTGCCAGCCAAACCGCTGCCTGCCGCGGCGCCAGCCGCCAAGTCCATCATCGGACTGGCCGTGAGTCCGTGGGGAGAAGTCCTCATCAACGGACGCCGTGCCGGCGTGAGCCCGCCTCTGACGATGGTTGAGGTGGATTCCGGCCGGGTTACCATCGAAGTCAGGAACGGAGACTCGTCGCCGTTCACCCAGATACTCGACCTCGCCCCCGGCGAGGAGGTCCGCATCAAGCACCGGTTCTGATCGGCTCCATGGACAACCGACCGCATTCCTCCCGGCCCTCGCGGGGCACTCTTGCCGCGACGGCGTTCTCCGTCCTTCTCACCATCGGGGGCTGCACCCGCCTCGACCGCATCCCCCCCGCCGTGGCACCGGTGGAGCCTCCGAAGGCGGAAACGTACCTGGCAGAAGGCCTGCGGGCCTACGAGGACGGCCGCTACCCGGCGGCACAGAAGCGGCTGCGCGATGCGCTGGAAGAAGGGTTGCGCAAGCGGGAGGACCGCGTGGTCGCCCACAAGCACCTCGCCTTCCTCTACTGCGCCACTAAGCAGGAAGCCCTGTGCCGCGACGCGTTCCGTCGCGCGCTGGAGATCGACCCCGCCTTCGCGCTCACCCCGACCGAGGCCGGCCATCCGCTGTGGGGTCCCGTGTTCCGGTCGCTGAAGCCCAAGGGCGCGACGTGACCGACGTCGCCCCGCCGGCCTCGCCCGGCAGTTTCTTCCTCGGCCGCTACGAAGTCCGCGAACGGCTCGGGCAGGGTGCGATGGGCACGGTCTATCGCGGACACGACCCGGTCCTCGACCGGCCGGTCGCGATCAAGACCATTCCGCTGGACATGCCCAAGGAAGACCGGTCCGACTACGAGGCCCGCTTCTACCAGGAGGCGCGTGCGGCGGGCGGGCTCAGCCATCCGAACCTCGTCACGATCTACGACATCGGCAAGACCGAGCGCCTCGCGTACATGGTCATGGAGTACGTGCAGGGTCAGGAACTGCGCGAACTGCTGCTGACCCACGCGCCCTTCTCCGCCGAGGATGCCGTGCGGGTGTGCGCCCAGGTGGCCGACGGCCTCGACTACGCCCACGTGCGCGGTGTCGTGCACCGGGACATCAAGCCGACCAACATCATCGTGACCGAGGAAGGTCTGGTGAAGATCGCCGACTTCGGCATCGCGCGCATTCGCAGCTCGGAGCTGAAGACCATGACGGGCATCGTGCTCGGGTCGCCGCGCTACATGTCGCCCGAGCAGGTCATCGGCGGTGCGCTCGATGGCCGGACCGACATCTTCTCGCTCGGCATCGTGCTGTACGAACTGCTCACGGGCCGCCCGCCCTTTCAGGCAGACACGGTGCAGGGCGTGATGTATCAGGCGCTGAACAGCAAACCCGCGCCGCCGAGCGGTACCAATCCGAAAGTGCCGCGCATCCTCGACTTCGTCGTCGCGAAGGCCATCGCGAAGGATGCGAACCACCG
>CAZEDA010000380.1:0-3978 GCA_964510915.1 uncultured Rhodocyclaceae bacterium
TCGCCCGCGCCATCATGAACGACCGGCAGGCGGCCGAGTTCGAGAAGGCGAAGGAGTGCAACTTCGCCATCAGCCCGCCCGGGATCGGCCGCTTCCGCGTGAACGCCTTCGTGCAGCAGGCGCGCGTGGGGCTGGTCCTGCGGACGATCAACACCACGATTCCCCGGATGGACGAACTCGGACTGCCCGAGGTCCTCAAGGACGTGGTGATGACCAAGCGCGGTCTGGTCATCGTCGTGGGCGCGACGGGCTCCGGCAAGTCGACCACGCTGGCCGCCATGATCGGCTACCGCAACGAGAACAGTCAGGGTCACATCATCACGATCGAGGACCCGATCGAATACGTTCACGACCACAAGAACTGCCTGGTCACCCAGCGCGAAGTGGGCGTGGACACCGAATCCTGGGAAGCCGCGCTCAAGAACACCCTGCGGCAGGCGCCCGACGTCATCCTCATCGGTGAGATCCGCGAGCGCGAAACCATGGAACACGCGATCGCCTTCGCCGAGACGGGCCACCTGTGCATGGGCACGCTGCACGCCAACAGTTCCAACCAGGCGCTCGACCGGATCATCAACTTCTTCCCCGAAGAAAGACGCGCACAGCTCCTCATGGATCTGTCGCTCAACCTCAAGGGGATGATCTCGCAGCGCCTCATTCCCAAGCGGGACAGCAAGGGACGCGCGGCCGCGGTGGAAATCCTGCTCAACTCCCCGCTGATCTCCGATCTGATCTTCAAGGGCGATGTCCACGAGATCAAGGAGATCATGAAGAAGTCCCGCGAGCTCGGGATGCAGACCTTCGACCAGGCGCTCTTCGACCTCTACGAGGCTGGCGCCATCAGCTACGAAGACGCACTGCGCAACGCCGATTCCATGAACGAACTGCGGCTCGCCATCAAGCTGCAGGGTCACGAGGCCAAGGAAAAGGACATCATGTCCGGCCTCGATCACCTCAACATCGTCTGATCGCCGGGGTCAACCGGCAGGCGTCGCCTCGGCTTCGGGCGGCGCCCCTTCCCGCGGCACCCGCCGCATCGCACCGGAGACAATCCGGTACTCGTACAGCCTGCACTCCAGCGCACCGTTGAAAAGGGGCGTGCGCTTCGACGCCTTGAGCCCGATGCGTTTGGGCAGTTCCGTATCGCCGCTGAACAGGTAGGCACGCCAGCCCGCGAAGCGCTGCTTGAGCGCGTCGCCGATCTGCGGGTAGAGGGCATGCAGTTCGCGAGTGTCGCCGATGCGAACGCCATAGGGCGGATTCGCGACCAGGACTCCCGGTGGGCAGGGTGGCGTCAGTGTGACGAAGTCCGCCTGCTGCAGGTGCACGAAGTCCAGAACCCCGGCCGCCGTGAGATTGGCGCGGCTCGCCTCGAGTGCGGCCGGATCGATGTCCGAGCCGAAGATCGGCGGGGCCGTGCCGCGCTCGCGACCCATGGCGTCGCTGCGAATGCGTTTCCAGGTGTCGGCATCGAACAGGCTCAGCTGCTCGAAACCGAAGCGTCGTCCGGCGCCCGGCGCCAGACCCAGAGCCATCTGCGCGGCCTCGATGAGGAAGGTGCCGCCGCCGCACATGGGGTCCAGCAGCGGCTCCGCCGGCGTCCAGCCCGTCAGGCGAAGGATGCCGGCCGCGAGGTTCTCGCGAAGCGGGGCCTCTCCGGTGGTCTGACGCGAACCGCGCTTGAACAGGGCTTCGCCGGACGTGTCGAGATAGAAGGTGGCTTCCTTGTCGGTGAGGAAGACGTGGATGCGGACGTCGGGTCGTGCGGTGTCGACGCTGGGCCGCTCGCCTGCGGCCTCGCGGAACCGGTCGCACACGGCGTCCTTCACGCGGAGCGTGGTGAACTCGAGGCTGCGCAACGGACTCGCGATGGCCGAGACGTTGACCCGGATGTACTTGTCGACGGTGAACCACTTGGGCCAGGGCAGACCGAGCGCGGCGCGGTAGATGTCTTCCTCGTCGCGGTAGCGGGTCTGGCCGACGCGCCACAACACACGGCTCGCGATGCGGCTCCACAGATTGACGCGATAGCAGTCCTGCCAGCGGCCGGAAAAGCCCACGCCCCCGGGCACGACGACGGCGTCGGCGAGTCCGAGTTCAGCGAGTTCCTGGGCGAGCGCCGGTTCCAGCCCGCGCGGGCAGGGGCAGAAGAACCGGTCGGCGATGTCGGTCGGGGCGAGGGTACGGCGAGGTTTGGCGAGAGGCATGCCGCATTATCGCGAAACTGCGCCCGCCTGAGCAGCCCGGGATGCTCGGACCCTCGCTAGGTGAATCTCAGGTGCGGAATTGTGCGATGGACCCGGCCAGCTGACGGGCGCTGCGTGCCAGGGCTTCGGCTTCCTGGTGTGTGGCGGCGCTCGAGTCGCTGTTGACGCGGGCTTCGCGGGCGATCTCCTCGGCCTGACTCGCCATTTCCCTGCCGGCGGAAGTCTGCTCGCGGATGGCAGCACCGATGTCACTGGTGAGCCCGAGGATGCGGCGTGTGCTCTCCGAGATCTTGCCCATGGATGCGGCAGCGCTCTGCACCTGCGCCACGCCCTGCTGCGCGTTCGAGCTGCCGGAGCGCATGGCCTCGACCGCGCGGTCGGTATCGCGCTGAATCGCCCCGATCACGCCACTGATCTCCGTCGTGGCCGTCGCGGAGCGCTCGGCCAGCTTTCGCACTTCGTCGGCCACGACCGCGAACCCGCGACCCTGCTCGCCGGCCCGCGCCGCCTCGATGGCAGCGTTGAGTGCGAGCAGATTGGTCTGGTCGGCGATGTCCTTGATGACGCTGACGATCCCCGTGATCTCCTGCGAGCGCTGTCCGAGCGTCTCGATGATCCCTGCGGATTCGTTCACCTGATCCGCGATCGCCTGCATGCCAGCCGTGACGGCCTGGATGCTGGTCTCGCCGGTCGCGGCCAGTTCGCCGGCTTCGGCGAGCACGCTCTCGGCTTCGCGGGTGTTCTCCGCGACGCGGGTGATGTTGGCGGTCAGCTGCTCGACGGACGACGCAGCGGCAGCAGCACCGTCGCTCTGTCGTGCGGAAGCGTCCTTGATGGTGGCCATGCGTCCCAGCATGCGCTCGCTGGTGGCGGTGACTTCGGACAGGGTCGCCTGCACATTCCCCAGGCTGCGCTGGAAGCTGTCCATGAGGCCGTTGAATGCCTTCATCACGCCGGTGATTTCGTCGTCGCCGCTCACGGGGATCCGGCGGGACAGATCGCCGTCCCGCGCGATGTCCTGCATTGTGGTCCCGAAGGTGCGAAGAGCGTTCAGCGGGCGCGCGACGCCGCGGAGAATCCAGAGCGTCACCAGACCGGCGAGCACGGCGCCGATGGCCATCGCGATCCCCAGCCGCTTCACCGATTGCGAGAAGATCGCATCGATGTCGTCGATGTAGATGCCGGACCCGACGACCCAGCCCCACGGCTCGTACAGCTTCACGAAGGAGAGCTTGGGAATCGCTTCGGTGGTGCCGGCCTTCGGCCAGTGGTAGGCCACGAAGCCCTGACCTTCCCGCTTCACCAGCTTGTTCATCTCCTGGTACAGGTACACGCCGTTCGGGTCCTTGAGGTCGGCCTTGTTGGTGCCTTCCATCTCGGGCTTCGTCGGATGCATCACCACGACGTGATCGAGATCGTGGACCCAGAAGTATTCCTTGGTGTCGTAGCGCATGGCGCGGAGGGCTTCCGCCGCGGACTTGCGGGCTTGCGCCTCGGGCATCCTGCCGCTTTTCGCGAGAGCGTCGTAGTGGCCGATCAGCGTATGGGCAGTCTCGACGAGATGACGGGTCTTGGCCTGCCGGTCCTCCATCAGGATGCGGCGTTCCTCGACAAGCGCGAGGGCAAACACGACCGCTACGCCTATGGCACCGATGCCCGAGAGGATCAGCAGTTTCGTACGGATGGTGAGATTTCCAAGGCTCATGGGGCAGTCTGTTCAGTCAGGGGTTTGTGGGGACAGGGCGGCCCGCCCGGCGGCACGGAGATCGCG
>CAZEDA010000381.1:0-3973 GCA_964510915.1 uncultured Rhodocyclaceae bacterium
TCCACCGCCCCGAGCGCGAGCGCCTCGAAGGTGGCCAGCGCCCCCTTCTCGGTGAGAGACGAGACCATGACGACCGGCACGGGCCGTGCGCTCATGATCTCCGAGAGGGCGGTGAGTCCGTCCATCTCCGGCATGTTGATGTCGAGGGTGACCACATCCGGCTGGAAGGCGGCGTTCTCTTCCACCGCCTCCCGGCCGTTGCGGGCCAGCCGGACCTCGAAATCGCCTTCCGCCTCGAAGAGCTGACTCAGCTGCCGACGCATCAGCGCCGAGTCGTCCACGATGAGAAGTCTGTTGCTCATTGAGGATCCGTCCCTTCCTAGGCACCCATCGCCGCGAGCGAAGCCTGGTCCGAGTCGTCCACCAGGAAGTCCGGGTCGATGAGCTGGATCATCCGCTTCTGCTTCTCGAGATTCGCCACCCGTCCGAGCAGGCGGGCCTGCGCACCCGACAGCTTGGGCGATGACTCGATGGCGTTCTTCGGAATCTTCAGCACCTCGGTCACCGCATCGACAATGAAGCCGGTGCGGAATCCCTTGATGAGGAACACCATGATGCGCTGACGGTCGTTGCGTTCCACCGGCGGCAGGTCGAGGCGCTTGCGCTGGTCGATCACGGGCAGCACGGCACCCCGCAGGTTGATCACACCTTCGACGAAGTCCGGCGCCTTGGGCACGTGGGTGAGATCGTCGGACACGCGAACGATCTCCTGGACGCTGTCGATGGGCACACCGAATTCGCCGGCGGCGAGATGGAACACCACCACCTGCTCGTCCGTGTCGTGATCCTCTTCCTCGTCCACTGCCGTTGCCGTTCCGGTTCCCATGTCATCCACCGTCCTCAGAGCATCCTTCACCGCCGAGTGGCGGAACATGTTGTCGGCCGAGATGATCGACACCAGCCTCCGGCCCTGGTCGAGCCGGCAGATCTGCCCGATGTCGCTCAGGTCGCCGTCTCGCGCCAGCAGGGACGGCATCGTGTCCACCACGTCCTTCGGGACGCGCAGCACCTCGGACACGCTGTCTGTCACCACCCCGACCGCCGCGGCACCGAGAGACACGACGACGACACGGCTGCGCTCGTCGACGGATCGCGGACGCAGCCCGAACAGACTCCGCAGGGACACGAGCGGCAGCAGCCGCTCCCGAAGCGTCATGAGACCGAGCACGTGCGCCTGCGCATTGGGAACGTGCACGATGGTGCCTGGCACGTGGACGATCTCCTGCACGCTCGCGATGTCGATGGCGTACTCCTGCCCTTCGACCGAAAAGCTCACGAGCTGCAGTTCGTCGTTGGCGAGCTCGTCGTCGGCGTCATCCGCGGCGGCCGTGGCAGCGGCGGCTGCGAGCGCAGCGCCACCCGTGCGGGCGATCGCCGCGATTTCCGCGAACTGCCGGGCGATGAGCTGGCCGAAGTCCAGCACCATCACCATCTTGTAGCCGCCGACATCCTTGAGGATGCCGGTGAGCAGTTCGCTGTCCACCGTGCCACGGATGCCGTCGACGCTTTCGATGCGGTCCGGTTCGACGCCGATGACGCTGGCCACTCGATCCACCACGAAGCCGAGCGGCTGCCCGATGTCGATGACGACCGCCCGCGTGGAGTCGTCATGCTCATGGTCTTCGAACCCGAAGACACGGCGCAGGGAGACGATGGGCAGGACGCGCCCGCGCAGGTTGGCCAGTCCCTCGAGGGACGATGGGGCCAGGGGCACCCTCACCACCTCCGGTACGCGGATGATTTCCTGTACCGGCGCCATGTCGACGGCAAAGGCCTCGCCGCCGATCAGGAAGGTGACGAACTGCCGGGTATCCGATTCCGCCTCGTCGACGATCGTCTCGTCGACGGCGGCTCGTTCAAGCACTTGATCTGACATTTGATGGCCCTCGCCGCTTACATGCTCTGCAGTTCATCGGCGAGAGACGCGATCTCTTCGATGGCCGCGGCCAGTTCCTCGGCCCCCTTCGACTGCTGTTCCGCGGCGCCGGCGGCTTCCGTGGCAGCCTTTTCCGCCTCCTGGGCGGCAGCGGAGATCTGCTCGATCCCCTTGCGCGCCTGCTCCACGGCGACGGCGATCTCGTTCGCAGCCCCGAGAATCTCTTCGGCCCCCTTGTCGATCTCGATCACGTCCGTCTCGATCTGATTGAGGTTCGTGGTCGACACCTTGGCGATCTCGCTTTCGGCGACGGCAGCGCGGACGATCTCGTCCAGGTCCCCGCTCACCAGGGCGATCTGGTCCTGCACGCCCTTCACGAGATCCTTGATGCGGTCCGCGTTCTCTGCGGAATCGCGGGCGAGATTTCGGATGTCGGTCGACACGACCACGAACCCCTTGCCGAACTCACCCGCACGGGCGGCTTCGACCGAGCCGTTCACGGCCAGCATGTTGGTCTGGATCGACACGGTGGTGATCGCCTCGACGATCTTGTCGATCCGACGCGAGACCTGCTCGAGGTCCTTGATCTGCTTGATGCTGCTCTGGGTTGCCTTGACCGAGTCGGTGATGCCGTGGATGAGGGCGTCCACCGCCAGCTTGTTGGTGCCGAGCAGCGTCTGCGCCGTACGGACCTTCTCGCTGCTTGCCTTCGCACGAACCTGCGCCACTTGCACACCCTTGGCGATCTGTGTCACCGCCGCTGACGATTCCTCCGAAGCGGCGGCGGCAATCTGCGAGCCCTTCTTGATCTGTTCGATGGCAGTCATGATCTGCGAGGCGGCGCGGTTGATTTCCTGCACGGCGGAGGAAAGCTCCTCGGCGCTGGAGGCCACGTCCTCGGCGCTCTTCGCCACATCGGTGGAGTTCTTCAGGTCCTCCGCCAGATCGGAGAGCTTCTGGGAGGCCTGCTCGCACTCGTTCAGCGCGCGGGTCTGTTCGCTTACCGTCTTGACGGACTCCTGGGCAGCGGCCGACTGCTCCTCGGCGGCAGCGGCGATGTCCTCGCTGCCCTTGAGTGCCTGACCGGCAGCCGTGTTCGACTGCTGGGCGCCCGCAGCAATTTCCTGCACGCCCGCGACCAGTTCGCCCATGTCGGTGCCGATCTGCTCGAGTTGGGTGATGATCGTCTTGCCCTTCTCGGCCTCGGCGCCGACCGTCTCCGCCGCACCGTTGATGCCCTCGGCGATGGTCTTCACTTCCTGCTGGATCTGACCGACGAGATCCTGGATCTGCTTGGCACTCTTCTCCGAGGTTTCCGCGAGCGTGCGGACTTCATCGGCGACCACGGCGAAGCCCTTGCCGTGCTTGCCGGCGCGGGCGGCTTCGATGGCGGCATTGAGGGCGAGCAGATTGGTCTGGTCAGCGATGCGCACGACGGCCTTCACGATCTCGCCGATGTTCGCGGCCTGCTTCTCGAGTTCCGCCACCATCGCCACGGACGCGGCCTGGCGCTGCGCTGCAACACCGACGTTCGTGACGAGACGTCCGATGTCGGCACTTGTCTTCTGAACGAGGTTCTGGACGGCTTCGGAGCGGCTCTGGCTCGAGAAGGCGCTTTCGAGCTGGCGGGTGATCGCCGTCGTCACCAGCTTGAAGGCGGCAAGGGATTCCTGCGCCGCGCCGGAGGCCTCTTCCGCACCCGCAGCGATCTGGTCGGAAGCACGCTTGAGTTCCTCGGCGGCGGAAGCCGCCTCGTTGATTCCCGACGCCAGCTGACCGGTCGCTGCAGCAATACGCTCTGCAGCCTGCTGCTGCTTTGCCAGCGTGCGGGCGCGCTTGCGCTGGGCTTCCGCCTCTCGCGAAGACACGGCGGAGGTCTTGGCGCTGTCGTTGGACGAGGACGTGGCGAGGGACTTCTTGATGAGAGCCATTTCGATTCCTTCTAGGTTCGGATTGTGTTTTGCAGCGAGCCTTTGCGGCGAACGTGGTCGAGATCAATAGGCGACACGCAAGCGGGCTCGAAGTGAAAGCCCGCTCTCGTACCGCCTTCAGAGCCGTTCGCGCGGCTCTCCCCCGCTGTTTCGGTGGTCATCTCGT
>CAZEDA010000382.1:0-3970 GCA_964510915.1 uncultured Rhodocyclaceae bacterium
GCCGGTCTTGTTGAGGGTGCCGCTGTTCGAGATGGTGGCATCCGTACCGGTGTCGCCGACGCCGCCGTTCGTGGCGGAGATGGTCACGGTCCGATTCAGGATCGGGCTCACGTTCCAGGTGCCTGCGTTTTCGATCCGGGCGGCGCCTGTCGCTGTCAGTCCTGGGGTGCTGTTCAGGTCCATCGTCCAGTTGCCGGTGCCTGACACGATGGCTAGCGTGCCCTCGTTGCGGAGCACGCGCCCGCCGTCGGCGAAGAGGGAGGCCCCTCCGAAGGAATGATTGCCGCCCGATGCCAAGGTGGTGACGCCCGCGCCGCGTTGCGCGCCTCCGGTCCAGGACCCGCCGTCCACCGAGATGCTGCCGGTGCTCGTCAGGACGCCGCCTGTCTGCCGAAGGACCGCGAACGACGAGGGGGCGGACAGCTGCAGCGATGTCGCAGACAGGAGGAAATCGGCGGCGTCGGACTGGACGCTGCGCGCCACGGCGCCGGTGAAGCCCGACGTCGAGCGGATCTGCACGGCCGGCACGGCACCGATGGTGACGTCGTCGTCCACGGCAGGACGGGCCGAGCTGCTCCAGTTGGTGGCGACATCCCAGAAACTGCTGCCGGCCGCACCGGTCCAGGACACGTCCGCACCGATGGCGGGCAGCGAAAGCAGAACAGCGGAAGTCGCGACGGACAAACGAAAGGCACGGCGCGCTGCAACGTGCGCCGACAGAAGGCGGTGATTCAAGAGTGGTACTCCCCTGGCGATGACGGTCTCGTGCCGGACTCTGCGCCCTCCGCCATCACGTGCGCGAAGAGGGGCCCGGCGTGTCTCGCACAAAGCGGCGGACTCGGCCGGAGATCCGGTGCATCCGCATGCCTAACACCTTCCGTGCCACCGTCGGCCCATTCGCCAACAGTCTGTTTCACGGGGCAATCTCCACGCGGCCGTCAGGGCATCGGGAAAGCGTGTCAAATCAGCCGACAATCGAGCTGTCAAGGATGGCAGACACCCTGGACAATTGCTTCGTGGACTTGACGCCGAGCCTGCATGGGTTGCGGGGGCAGAGTACGACGCGCGGGATCGAGCCCAACGGCCGGCAGAACGCCACTGTCATTTCGTCCCGGTCCGCGTCCCGATGCGCGATCGGATGCGCGAGGAACACCGCAGTGATCTCTCGATTCGCATTGGCGCATCCGAGTCTTGAGGACGACGCGATGCGCTCTCGCTTGCGCCACGTCAAACGTATTCCGTTGCGAGCGCAATTTTTCTCCGCGAAGACTTCTCATCGAGCCTTGCCCTGCGGTACGCTTCATACTTTTTGCGAAGGAGGAAATGCGTTGAACAAGGGTGAACTGATCGAAACGCTGGCCGAAGCGAACGAGATGTCCGTGAGCCAGTCCCGTCGTTATCTCGAATCGATGCTCGAACTGATCGAGAAGAAGATCAAGAAGGGAGAAGAAGTCAACATCACCGGCTTCGGCAAGTTCGAAGTCGTGAAGCGCGCGGGCCGCAAGGGCCGCAATCCCGCGACCGGCGAATCCATCAAGGTGCCGGCTCGCAAGGTGCCCAAGTTCGTTGCAGGCGCCTCGCTGAAGCGTTCCATCAGCGGCAAGTGAGTTCGGGCGGGCCTGCCCGCCAAATGGTTTCCGCTGGCGCACCGACCGGTTCGGTGCCGTCAGCGGAACAGCCGGTCTGCATCACCCCTCGTTCGACCGCCTCGTAAGTTGCCGAATCACGCTGGTAACCGTGCCGTGTGCGGACTCCTCTAGCGGTTCCGCGACGGCCCGCCATTCGTACCGCCCGCATCACAGCCCCCGCACGTCCCGCAGCCGGTATTGCACGACGCGGCATCCGAGTTCGCCTTCAGTTCTGATGTGCCCGCGGCCCGCTTGCGCCAGGTGCGCGGCATGAACGTCCGCATCGCATGCCAGGCTGCCGCCCCCACGATCGCGATGACCACGCCGATTTCGAGAGCACCTGCCATCATCCGGTCATCCACAAGGCAACGCGGTAGGTGATGAACGAGGCCAGATACGCGAGCGCGAACAGATACGTGGCCATCAGAATCGGATAGCGCCAGCTGTTGGTCTCCCGCTTCACGACGCCCAGCGTCGAGATGCACTGCGGAGCAAATACGTACCAGGCGAGAAGCGACAGCGCCGTGGGCAGACCCCAGCTCTGCGCGATGATCGGCAGCAGCGAGTTGGACAGATCGTCGCCCGTCTGCGACAGCGCGTACACCGTGCCGAGTGCCCCGACCGCCACTTCGCGTGCCGCAAGCCCGGGCACGAGCGCGATCGAGATCTGCCAGTTGAAGCCGATGGGCGCGAACACGTGTTCGAGCAGCCGGCCCAGCATTCCCGCGAAGCTGTAGGTGATCGGCGCCTCCGTGGCGCCCGCCGGGGGCGTGGGAAACGAACTCAGGAACCAGAGGAGGATCATCAGCGAGAGGATGATGCCGCCGACCCGTGCCATGAAGATGCGCGCGCGCTCCCACAGACCGATCGCGAGACTGCGCGCGTTGGGCCAGTGATAGTCCGGCAGTTCCATGAGCAGGGGCTGGATGCGATCGCGACTGCCGAATCGCTTCAGCACGAAACCCACGGCCATGGCGCTCACCACCCCGGCCACGTAGAGCGCGAACAGGACGATTCCCTGCAGGTTGAAGACCCCGCCCACTTCGCGACTGGGGATGAAGGCCGCGATGATCAGCGCGTACACCGGCAGGCGCGCCGAGCAGGTCATGAGCGGCGCGATCATGATGGTCACCAGCCGTTCGCGCGGATTGCGGATGGTGCGCGTGGCCATGATGCCCGGCACCGCACACGCGAAGCTGGACAGGAGCGGAATGAAGGCTCGGCCCGACAGGCCCACCCGGCCCATGAGGTTGTCGAGCAGAAACGCGGCGCGGGGAAGATAGCCGCTCTCTTCCAGCGAGAGCACAAAGAAGAACAGGATGAGAATCTGCGGCAGGAAGACGATGACGCTGCCCACGCCGCCGAGGATGCCTTCGACGAGCAGGCTGCGCAGCAGTCCCGGTGCCAGTTGTGATTCGATGGCGCTGCCGACCCACGCCACCCCCGCTTCGATCCACTCCATCGGTGGTTGAGCCCAGCTGAACACGGCCTGGAACACGAGGAACAGCACCGTCGCCAGGATGACCGGCCCGGCCACCGGATGCAGGATCACGCGGTCGATGCGGTCGTTGGCGGTCTCGCCCTGTGGTGCCTCGCGCACCGCGACTTGCAGAATTCGTGCGACCTCGGCGTGAAGCGCGGGCAGGGAGAGCGGCGGTACGGAGGGCGCGGTGACGGGCAGCGCGAGTTTCCCGTGGAAGCTCTCCAGCGCATCGAGCAGGGCCTGCTCGCCGCCGGACTGGACCGCGACGGTCTCGACCACGGGGACGCCCAGCTCCTTCGACAGGGCCGGGACATCGATGGCCGTGCCCCGACGCCGGGCGACGTCTGCCATATTGAGTGCCACGATCATCGGCCGACCCAGCCGGGCGACCTCCAGCACCATGCGCAGGTTGAGCGCTAGGTTGGAAGCGTCCACCACGCAGATGATCCCGGACGGTGGCAATTCGTCGTCTCGCTGGCCCAGCAGCACGTCACGGGTGACGGCTTCGTCCGGTGTGGCCGCGTTGAGACTGTACGCACCGGGAAGATCCAGGATCCGCCAGGCCCGCCCGGACGGCGAGACGAACCGGCCTTCCTTCCGCTCCACGGTCACGCCGGCGTAGTTGGCGACTTTCTGGCGGGCGCCGGTGAGCCGGTTGAACAGCGCTGTCTTGCCGCAGTTCGGTTTGCCCACCAGGGCGAGAGTCAGGGGCGCAGCCGCGCCGGAAGATTCCATCGGGTGTCAGTCGTCAGCCGGAAGCGGTTGAGGCCACCGCCACGCGTACGAGTTCCGCCTCGAACAGCCGAAGTGCGAACGTCGCGCGCCCGATGCGCACGGCCACCGGGTCGCCGGAGGGGGG
>CAZEDA010000383.1:0-3965 GCA_964510915.1 uncultured Rhodocyclaceae bacterium
GTAGCCCGGACGGAGCGAAGCGAACTCCGGGGACCGATGTGCTGAACCACCCCTCCCCGCCACTACTCCAGCCAGTCCTTCGCCCAGCGCGAGTAATCCGCCTGACGCGTCACGCGCTTGACGAACTCATCGTTGGCAACGCCCCGCAACTGCGACGGCTGAGTGCCCTCGCGCAACGCCTTCATGCAATCGTGCACCGCCTGGATCGCGGCCATGAAGGGTTGATGCCCCTGCAGGCACACGCGCACGCCACGTTCCGCGAGGTAGGCGAGATCCATGATTTCGCGGCCGGCGCCGCCGAGGATCAACGGCTTCGACACCTCCGCGGCGATGGCGTCGAGATCGTCGCGGGTCTTGATGCCCACGAGGAAGATCGCATCGACGCCGGCCTCTTCATACGCCTTCGCGCGCACGATGGTGTCCGCTACGCCCGTAAGCGCCGGCGCGCTCGTCCGACCGGCAATGACCAGTGCCGGGTCCCGCCGCGCCGCGAGTGCCGCGCGCATCTTCCCGACGCCCTCCTCGACGGAGGAGAGTTCCGTCCGACCCGCACTGCCGAACGGCTGTGGCAGCAGCGTGTCCTCGATGGACAATCCCGCGACGCCCGCGGTCTCGAGTTCAGTCACCGTCCTCATGACGTTCAGCGCATTGCCGTAGCCGTGGTCCGCGTCGCACATGAGCGGCAGACCGGCGGCCCGACCGATGCGATGGGCCTGATCCGCGAACTCGGTGAGCGTGAGCTGGATGATGTCCGGCGCACCGAGCACAGTCGCCGAGGCAATGGAACCGGCAAGCATGCCCATCTCGAACCCGAGGTCCTCCGCGATGCGCACCGAGATCGGGTCGTACACGGACGCCGGATGGACACACGCATTGCCGGCGAGAATCGCGCGGAATCGCTCGCGCCTTTCACTCCACTGATGCATCTCGAGACGGCTCCTCGTTTCGATCAGACGGTCGCCACCGGCGTGACGGGGGAACCCACGGCCCCCGGCAGACGCAACGGCGGCGCGGTAAGCAGGAATCGCGTGCGCCGATGCGCGCGAAGCCACTCCCCCAGATCCTTCAGCCACCAGATCTCGCCGAGAGGCACGCCCAGCTTGAAGAGGCAGTGCTGGTGCAGCGGAAGGTGCGGTCCGCGACCGGGGACATCCTTCGGCGGGTAGAACTCCACCGCGTAGTTGTCCGCACAGATGGCGGCGATGCCGCTGTCGGTGATCCACTGCAGCACGCGGTCGTCGCGACCGTCGAGCCCCATCACCGCGGCATCGAGCCGCGTCATGTCGGGCTGGCGGTTCATCTCGTAGATGAGATCGGAGAAGCCCGTGCGCATCACCAGCAGATCGCCCTTCTCGATCTCGACCTTGTCGGCGTCGATCACACGCTGAATGTCATCGTAGGACAACGCGCGTCGCGAAATGCCGAAGTGGGCGTGGAAGTCGAGCATCACGCCGCGCCCCTGGATGGGCTTGGCCGCGAAGTTGGCGATGGAGAGCTTCAGCGCCCCCATGTGCTCGCCGCACGGTTCCACCCGGTCATGGTGATGGACCACCGGCCCGACGACATGCTCGTTGGCGCGGAAGCCGTTGTAGTAGACCATCTCCTCGACGCCGTCACCATCCGCATCGAACTGCGCCCCCACATGCGCAAGCGAATCCCACTGGGTGGAGTACTGCAGCGTAAGCAGCACCTGGTCGTCGCAGACGACGTCCGTGCTGTGGCCGCCGTCGAGCTTGCCCAGCGGGAAGTTCATGTTCGCGAGGCCCTCGCGCAGCGTCGGCTGCAGCTTGGGCGGATGACGACGCGGGTTCAGCTTGTTCTCGCCCGGATAGTCGAGCGGCAGCGACAGCCCGAAGGAGATGCCCTCCTTCACCTCGGCCACGCCCTGCCGCACCTTCTCGGGCGTGAGGAGGTTGATGCGCCCCAGTTCGTCGTCCGGGCCCCAGTCGCCCCAGGTGGATCCTTCCGGGCGGTTGCGCCAGCGTGGATTCATGTTTCTCCCTCCCATTGATGCCTGGGATTCTATCGGTCACATGCCGCCCTGGCCACGTCCATGGCGACCCGGCGCACGCGCCCTGTAAAGTAGAGGGTTCCATCCCGAAGAAACCATCATCATGCCCGGCGCCCTCTCCCACATCCGTGTCCTCGACCTGTCCCGCGTGCTCGCCGGGCCCTGGTGCGGCCAGATCCTCGCCGATCTCGGCGCGGAAGTGATCAAGGTGGAGCGACCCGGCGCCGGGGACGACACGCGGACCTGGGGCCCGCCCTGGATGAAGGACACGTCGGGAAATGACACTCGCGAAGCCGCGTACTTCATGGCGGCCAACCGCGGCAAGAAGTCGATCACGATCGATCTGTCCCGGCCCGAGGGCCAGGCGCTGGTGAAGCGGCTCGCAGCAGCGTCGGACATCCTGCTCGAGAACTACAAGGTCGGCGGTCTCGCCCAGTACGGGCTCGACTACGAAAGCCTGCATGCCGAGATGCCGCGACTCATCTACTGCTCCGTCACCGGCTTCGGCCAGACCGGTCCGTACGCCGGCCGCGCGGGCTACGACTTCATCATCCAGGGGATGGGCGGCCTCATGAGCATCACGGGCGAGCGCGACGATCTCCCGGGCGGCGGTCCGCAGAAGGTGGGCGTGGCGGTGTCGGACCTGATGACCGGCATGTACTCCACCGTCGGCGTGCTCGCGGCGCTCGCACATCGCGACGTGACCGGAAAAGGCCAGCACGTGGACATGGCGCTGCTCGACACGCAGGTCGCGATGACCGCCAACATGGCGATGAACTACCTCGCGAGCGGCAAGCCCCCCGTTCGTGCCGGCAACGCGCATTCCAACATCGTGCCCTATCAGACGTTCCCGACCTCGGACGGTCACGTGATCATCGCCGTGGGCAACGACAGCCAGTTCGCGAAGCTGTGCGCGGTGATGGGCTGCCCCGAAGTCGCGAAGGACGAGCGCTTCGCGACCAATCCGTCGCGCGTGCGTCATCGCGCCGTTCTCGTGCCGATGGTCGCCGAGCGCATCGCGCAGAAGCCGATGCAGTTCTGGGCCGACGCGCTGGAGGCCGTCGGCGTGCCTTGCGGACCGATCAACGATCTCGCGCAGACCTTCGCCGATCCGCAGGTGCAGCACCGCAAGATGCGCATCGAACTGCCGCACCCGACGGCCGGCAAGGTGCCGCTGGTGGGGAGCCCGATCAAGCTCTCCGAGACACCGGTCACCTACCAGTCCGCACCGCCGACGCTCGGCCAGCACACCGAAGACGTCCTGTCGGCCGTGCTGGGCCTCGATGCCGACGCCATCGCGAAACTGCGCGCGGACGGGATCGTCTAGGTGCGCAAGGCCGATGCAAGACGCGTCCGCGTGGCGGCGGGCGTCTTCCTCGTGTGGCTCGCGGCGGGCTACGTGTATCTGCTGCGGACAGACTGGATCTACCTCTGGCACATGCCGCTCTACGCGTTGTGTGCCCTGTTCCTGTGGAAGCCCCACTGGCTGCGTCCCCGGGGTCTGATCCGCCCGACGTCAGCGCACTTCGTGCTCACGGCCGGAGCCTGGAGTCTCTGGGTTGCGAGGCCGCTAGCCTCGCTCCTGCATGGCGATCTGCATCCCGACCTGTTCATCAACAGCCTGTTCTGGATCGGCGGCACGCTCGCCCTCGTCGGCACCTGGGCATGGCTGCTGCGCCGGTACGCGTGGTCGACGTTCGCGATCTTCGTCGCGTCCACTTTCCTGACGCTGACGGAACCCGGCTTCGTCGTGATCCGCATGGCTCACGCCGAAATGTGGGAGCCGCTGTTCATGACGCTGCCCGTGCTGATCGCGTCCCACGCCATGCTGGTGGCGCCAGTCGCGAACGCCTACCGGGAGAGCTGGGTTCATGCGGAAACGCCGCCGCCGGGTGCCGTCGGCATCGTGATCGGCGCGGTCACGACGGCCATCGCATTCACGCTGGGCAATGCG
>CAZEDA010000384.1:0-3955 GCA_964510915.1 uncultured Rhodocyclaceae bacterium
ACCTTCAGTAGGCAAGGCACGTCGACACAAGCATCCCGCACCTGGGTCTCCCAGGTCCGCTGCTCGGTGCGCATGGTCGCGCGGAGTTCATCCGTGTTCGCGCGGCGATAGGCGTTGAGGAAAGCGAACGCCATCTGCTCGTTGGCCTCGCTCACCCGATCGTTGGAGCACAGCAGTCTCTCGGTGGTCGACTTCGGCCGACCGCAATCCACCGCGGCCAACGCCGGCGCGGCGGCAAGCGCCAGCACCATGAGGGCAATTCTTCGAACTCGCATCGTTGCTTCTCCTCACCTGCTCCAGAAACTCGGCCTCACCCGCCGACGAACCCGTCGATGAGCGCGATGACCCGGTCCGCGCGCTCGTGCACCACCCAGTGGGACGCGTCCGGAATCCGTTCGATCCGCAGGTCGTCCACATGTTCCTCCAGGCCATCGAGGATGGCCGGCAGCAGCGCCGTGTCCCGCTCGCCCCAGATCACCAGGGTCGGCACGGAGACGCGGAACAGCTTCGGATCGAGATCCGGCAGCGGTGCCTCGGGCTCCGGCGGGTGCAACGGCGACGCTCGGTACCAGTTGAGCATGCCGGTGAGCGCCCCGGGTTGCGCCCAGGCTTCCAGGTACCCCTGCACGGTCCTGGCGTCCGTCGGGCCGCCGTTGGCGCCCCACTGATCGAGCGTCATCCGCCGAAGCCGCCGGTAACCGTCCTCGGCCATCACCCGTTCCGCCTTCTCGGACCGCAGCAGCGTCATGTAGTTGCTCGCGGCGAGCTGGGCGGGGTTGTCCCGCAGTTCCCGCGTGAAGGTGACCGGGTGCGGCGCGTTGATGATGACCAGCCGATCCACACGCTCCGGATGCCACGCCGCGAGATTCCAGGCTAGCGCACCGCCCCAGTCGTGGGCCACCACGACAACACGATCGTGTCCAAGAGCATCGAGGAGATCCACCACATCCCGGACGAGGAGCTTGACCCGGTAGTCGGCGACGGCGGGCGGCTTGAAGGACAGATTGAAGCCGCGCTGGTCCGGCGCGATCGCATGGAACCGCCTGCCGAAGTGCCCGAGCGCGTGCTCCCACATCTGCCAGTACTCCGGAAAACCGTGCAGGAACAGGATGCCCCTGCCCTCGCCGGCCTGCGCAACGTGCAATCGCTGACCGTGGGGAAGATCCACCCACCCGGTGGTGACGGGAGCCGGCCGGACATCGGACATGGAAACCTCAGGGTTGGAACGAACGGCGCTATGCTACGGCCAGGGAAGCCCTTGTCCAATGGTGTTGTCCGCTCCGGTGGATCGGCGCTTTCCGAGGTTCCGATACGGACGAGACCCATGCACCGCGTGCCGCTCCTTGTCTTCCTGCTTGTTCCGCTGCTTTTCGCCGCCGTGACAGACGCCGGCGTGTACAAGTGGACGGACGAATCCGGCAAGACGCACTACACCGATTCCCCGCCGCCCGGGCGCAAGGCCCAGGAAGTGAAGCTGCAGGTGAAGTCCCTGAGCGGCCCGGCCGTGGTCTCGAAGACCAACGCACCGGCCACCGCGACACGCCCCAAGGTCCGCCTCTTCTCGGCCGTGTGGTGCGGCTACTGCAAGCTGGCCAAGACCCATCTCGCCCGCCGCGGCATCGCCTTCGAGGAACTCGACGTGGAACAGTCCGCGACCGGACGGGATGAGTACCGTCGGCTGGAAGGCCGCGGCGTCCCGGTGATCCTGGTGGGCGACCAGCGCATGGACGGCTTCGACCCGGCGGCGCTGGACGTCATGCTCAAGAACGCGGGCTACTGACGGTCTCCGCCGTCAGCAGCGCGCCCTCTCTCGCCGACCTGCCTCAGGGCATCACGCGCATGACCCTCATGCCGAGGTTGTTGCTGCGGAGCTTGCCTTCGAGACCGTAGCGGTACGTGGTCCGCACCCAGGCCGGAAAGATGTTCCAGCTGCCGCCCTTGCTCATGCGCTTCATGCAGCTTTCGGCATCGACGGCGCTGCCGTCGGTCGGCGCCCCCGCGTAGGTCGGCCGGTAGCAGTCCGCGATCCACTCCCACACGTTGCCCAGCATGTCGTGGAGGCCGTTCGCGTTGGGCGCGAAGCTGCCGACGGGCGCTGTCTCGGTATGGCCGTCCTCGCACGGGAAGGCAGGCCAGTCGAACATGAGCTTCGACTTGGCGGTCGCGTCGTAGACGTTGCCCTGGGCACAGGCCTGATTCTTCGCCGTCCCCCAGTACGTTCCCCGCGTGGTGCCCGCACCGGCGGCGTACTCCCACTGGGCTTCGGTCGGCAATGCATAGGTGTGCCCAGTCTTGCCGGAGAGCCACTTCGCATAGGCCTGCGCCTGCGAGTGATCGATGTTGATCACCGGGCGCCGTCCGCGTCCCCAGCCCTCGTCGGCGACTTTCTCGCAGGCGCGGTCCGCCACGCAGGCGTCCCACTCGTCGAAGGTGACCTCGTGCTTGCCGAGCGCGAAGGCTTTCGCGATGGTGACCGTCCGGGCGGGTCGCTCGTCATCCTCGCGAGAGTCGTCGTCGGCAGCCGCCCCCATCACGAACTCGCCCGCCGGGATCACGACCATCTCGGGGCACTGATCGCAGTCCCGGAAAGTCGATCCGGCCGCCTCGGCAGGTTCTGCTGCCGTCATTCCTGCGGCCATGAGGGCCACACCGATCACCGATACTGCGGACACATTGTGCTTCGACATGCGTCTTCTCCTCCGGTTGGTTTGTGCATTGTGCGGCGATGACCGCGGACCTGACTCAGCCTCCGCGCATGCGCTCGATTGCGTGACGGAACGGTTCGCTGCCCATCAGATTGGAGCCGCCGTCCACCACGAGCACGCAGCCCGTGACGTAGCTGGCGAGGGGTGAGGCCAGGAACACCGCGGCCTGACCGATCTCGTCGACCGTGCCGTACCGTCCTAGCGGGGTGGCCACGGACTGGTCATCGGGATCGCCGGTGCCGCCCAGCCGGCGCATGCCTTCCGTGTTGCCGATGGGGCCGGGGACGATGCTGTTCGAGCGGATGCCCAGCGGGCCCCATTCGAGCGCCAGGTTGCGCATCATCATGTCGATGCCGGCCTTCGCGGCGCCCACGTGCACCTGATACGGGTGCGGGACGTACGCCATGCCGGCCGAGATGAAGATCACCAGGCCGCGCGTCTGCTTCAGCTGGTCGAACGCCGCGCGCGTGGCATGGAAGGACCCGAGCAGGTCGATGTCGATGACGGCCTTGAACCCGTTGGGCGAGAGCTGCTCGGCGGGAATCGGAAAGTTGCCCGCCGCGCCGCACACGAGCACATCGATGGGACCCAGCGTGTCCGCCGTGGCGCGTATCGCCGATTCGACGGCGGCATAGTCCCGCACGTCGGCCACCTGCGCGAAAGCCCGAGCGCCGAGGCCCTGCAGTTCCGCCACAGCGCGATCGAGCTTCTCCTGCGTGCGTCCGCACAGCCCCACGGAGGCGCCGAGCGCCGCGAAATTGCGCGCGACGCCCAGATTGATGCCGGACCCGCCGCCGGTCACGAACACCGTCTTGCCCTGGAACAGATCCTTGGGCAGCAACTGCCGCACGAGCATGTCGACCTCCCCGGACCGGGACGGCTGGTCAGTTCATGAGATCGACGACGATCTCGCAGTTCGCGGTGCACCCGCGCGTGATGACTTCCACCGGTTTCGCATTCACGAAGCGCGTGCGGTCGCCCTCGTAGATCTTCACGAGGATGGTGTAGCGCCGCTCGGCCACGATGCGCTTCGGATCATAGCGGAGCGTGAAGGCGATCGGGACCTGACCGGGATTCTCGAGGGTGATGGCGTCGACGATGACCGGCACGGGCGACTTCGGCTCGGACATGTCCTGCAGCCAGACCCGCACGATCGCCTTGGGTGTGAGAGCCACCCGGGGCCGGTAGGTGATGGTGCCGGTGAGTGCCGCCTTGGCCGCGCGCGCGGCGCTTTCCTGCGGAGCCTTGCC
>CAZEDA010000385.1:0-3949 GCA_964510915.1 uncultured Rhodocyclaceae bacterium
GACAGACTTGCATTGGACGCGATCCCGCCGCAACTCCTCGGCGGGATCGCAACCGCGCTGGCATCACGCCAGACGCCTCCATCGGCCTTCAGCGCAGATCGTACCGATCGAGCTCCATCACCTTGGCCCACGCCGCCACGAAGTCGTTCACGAACTTCTCCTTGCCGTCGTCGGCGGCGTAGACCTCCGCCACGGCACGAAGCTCGGAATTCGAACCGAACACGAGATCCGCCCGGGTACCCGTCCACTTCACCTGTCCCGTCGTACGATCCCTGCCCTCGTACAAGCCGGCCTGCGGGGCAGACGACCAATCCACGCGCATGTCCAGCAGGTTGACGAAGAAATCGTTCGTCAGAGTCCCCGGCGTAGTGGTGAACACGCCGTGCTTCGACTGGCCGACCGTCGCCCCCAGAACCCGAAGGCCGCCGACCAGCACGGTCATCTCCGGGGCAGTCAGCGTGAGCAGATGGGCGCGGTCCAGCAGAAGCTGTTCTGCCGGGATCGCCACGCCCGCGCGCTGGTAGTTCCGGAAGCCATCTGCCGCCGGCTCCAGCACGGCGAACGATTCCACATCGGTCTGTTCCTGCGACGCGTCGGTCCGCCCGGGTGAGAACGGCACCTTCACCACCCGCCCCGCCCTGCTGGCGGCTGCCTCGACGGCAGCGGCGCCTGCCAGGACGATCAGATCGGCCAGAGACACCTTCTTGCCCTCGGTCTGCGCTGCATTGAACTCCTTCTGGATGGATTCGAGCGTCCCGATCACCTTGGCAAGTTCAGCCGGCTGGTTCACTTCCCAGTCCTTCTGCGGCGCGAGCCGCACTCGGGCACCGTTGGCGCCACCGCGCTTGTCCGAGCCGCGGAACGTGGATGCCGATGCCCAGGCCGTCGAGATCAGCTGCGCGATGGACAGGCCGGAATTGAGCACCTTGGCCTTGAGCGCCCCCACGTCCCGTTCGTCGATCAGCTTGTGATCGACCGGCGGCACGGGGTCTTGCCAGATCAGCACCTCGGCGGGGACTTCCGGCCCGAGGTATCGGGCTCGCGGGCCCATGTCGCGATGGGTGAGCTTGAACCACGCACGGGCGAAGGCATCGGCGAAGGCAGCCGGATCCTGGTGGAAACGCCGCGAAATCTTCTCGTAGGCAGGGTCAAACCGCAACGACAAGTCCGCCGTCGTCATCATGGGCGGGTGCTTCTTCGTGGGGTCGTGAGCGTCCGGAATCAGGTGCTCCTCGCGAACGTTCTTCGGCCGCCACTGGTGCGCCCCCGCCGGGCTCCTGACGAGTTCCCATTCGTACCCGAAGAGCATGTCGAAGTAACCCATGTCCCATCGGGTCGGGTTCGGCTTCCAGGCGCCCTCGATGCCGCTGGTGGTGGTGTGCACACCCTTTCCGCTGCCCAGCCGGTTCTTCCAGCCGAGTCCCATTTCCTCGATCGACGCGCCTTCGGGCTCCGGACCGACGAGCGACGGGTCGCCGGCGCCGTGCGCCTTGCCGAACGTATGGCCGCCGGCCACGAGTGCGACGGTTTCCTCGTCGTTCATCGCCATGCGGGCGAAGGTCTCACGGACGTCACGCCCGGACGCCACGGGGTCCGGCACGCCGTTGGGACCCTCCGGATTCACGTAGATGAGACCCATCTGCACGGCGCCGAGCGGCTGCTCCAGTTCGCGGTCCCCGCTGTAGCGCTTGTCGCCCAGCCATTCGGCCTCCGAACCCCAGTAGATTTCGTCCTCGGGTTCCCAGATGTCGGGGCGGCCGCCGGCGAAGCCGAAGGTCTTGAACCCCATGGACTCCAGGGCGACGTTGCCCGCCAGGATCATGAGGTCGGCCCAGGAGATCCTGCTGCCGTACTTCTGCTTGAGGGGCCAGAGCAGCCGCCGCGCCTTGTCGAGGTTGCCGTTGTCCGGCCAGCTGTTGAGGGGGGCGAAACGCTGATTGCCGGTGCCTGCGCCGCCCCGACCATCCGAGATGCGATAGGTCCCGGCGCTGTGCCATGCCATGCGGATGAAGAGACCGCCATAGTGCCCCCAGTCGGCCGGCCACCAGTCCTGCGAATCCGTCATCAGGGCATGAAGGTCCTTCTTGAGCGCGGCGAGGTCCAGCTTCTGGAACTCACGGGCGTAGTCGAAGTGCTCGCCCATCGGGTTGGTCTTCGCCGAGTGCTGGCTCAGGATCTTCAGGTTCAGCCGGTTCGGCCACCAGTCCCGGTTGGACTGCGCGCCCGCGGTCGTACGGGCACCGTGTGCGGAGGAGAACGGACATTTGGCTTCGCTGCTCATGGCGGGTCCCTCTGAATGAAATGAAGATGCAAACGGAATCTACGTCCGGCTCGCCGATCGATCCAGTTCGAATTCTTGATCGAATCGATTGGCGGAATCTCTCGATCGGCAGCGGACCGGGCTCGGGGTGCGCCGGCCAGCGGACGACGGCCGGCGGGCGATCCGCCAAGCGGATTCCTCCGGGAGGACAAGGAGCCCTTCGGATGGTTCCATCGCCTGCCTGAGTCCACGCGCAGGCCCGCCCTCGATTCGCGCGACAATGGTCGCCTTCGCAGTCCACTCCCCTGCCGGCATGCCATCGCTCCTCTTCACTCCCGAACAGCATCGCGAAGCCTCGGAATGGCTCGCCGACTTTACTCAGCGTTACCAGGACAGCCTCGCGTCCCTGCCCGTGTATCCGCCGATCGACCGGGAAGCGCTGCGCGGCATCATGTCGGAGCCCATCCCCGGCGACGGGCAGCCGCTGAAAGCGCTGTTCGAGGAACTGGAGCGCGTGATCGTCCCGAACTCCACCCACACTGCGCATCCGCGGTTCCTGCCCTACGTGCAGCCGTCGCCGAACGATCTGTCGCCTTATGCGGATCACGCAGCGGCGCTCCTCAACCAGAACTGCAACCTGTGGCACCTATCTCCGGCAGCGAATGCGGTAGAGCAAGCCGTGCTGCGCTGGTTCGCGGACCTCTTCGGTCTGCCGGCGACGGCGAGCGGCATCCTCACCAGTGGCGGGTCCATGGCCAATCTCGTGGGCCTGACGGCTGCTCGCGATCACGCATTGGGGGATTGCGCCCGCACCGAAGGACTGCAGGGAGGCGGTCCTCCCCTGGTCCTCTACGCGTCGGAGGAGACGCACTCCAGCGTCGACAAGGCGGTGTCGATGCTGGGTCTCGGCACCCGGAATCTGCGCCGCATTCCTACGGATGAGCACTTCCGTATCCGGCTCGATCTGCTCGAAGAGTCCATCGCGGTCGATCGCGCTGCCGGCCTGCGACCGTTCTGTGTCGTGGCCAACGCCGGCACCGTGACGACCGGCGCCATCGACCCGATCGGCGACATCGCCACACTTTGCGGGGAACACGGACTGTGGCTTCATGTCGATGGCGCGTACGGTGCGCTTGCTGCGTTGAGCCCTCGCTTCCGCGAGGCAATGTCCGCTATCGGCCAAGCCGACTCGGTGTCGCTCGACCCGCACAAGTTCCTGTTCTGCGCGTTCGAGGCGGGCTGCGTACTCGTGAAGGACCGACGAACTCTGCGCCATGCCTTCAACGCTTCGCCCAGCTACCTCACCATGACGGAAGACCCGGACCTCATCGATTTTGCGAACCAGGGTCCGCAGCTGTCACGGGCGTTCAAGGCTCTCAAGGTGTGGTGGTCGCTGAAGCATTTCGGCACGCATACCTACTCCGGCGTGATCGATCGCATGCACGATCTCGCGACCTACATGGGCGAGCAGATTCGCGCGCGGCCGGGCTTCGAACTCCTCGCCCCGGTGACCTTCAATTGCGTGTGTTTCCGGCTGAGCGGACTCGATGACGCCGCCAATAGGCGCACCCTTCAGGCCCTGCTGGACAGCGGCACCGCCTTCCTCGGTCCGTCGTCGGTCAAGGGCCGAACAGGGCTCCGCGCGTGCTTCATGAACCTGCGGACAACGGAGGCCGATGTGGATCTGAT
>CAZEDA010000386.1:0-3947 GCA_964510915.1 uncultured Rhodocyclaceae bacterium
CGCCACCACCCCCAGATCCCGCCACGCCGCCGGGTGGCAGGTGAAGATCAGCACCTGATGCCGCGCTGCCGCGTCGTACAGCACCCGCTTCATGTGTCCGAGCCGATCCTCGTCGGTATTCACCAGCGCATCGTCGAGGATCAGCAGCGTGGGTTTGCCGGCTTCCTGCAGCAGGTCGGCATAGGCGAGTCGCGCGACGATGCCCATCTGCTCGCGCGTTCCCAGGCTGAGGGCTTCGAACTCGCCGCTCTCGGCACCACGCGGGCCGGGCCGGATGATGGCGCCGGGTGAGAGGTCATCGGCCACTTCGATGCGTGCGCCGGGAAAGAGGATGTTGAGGTAGCGGTCCAGATGTCGTTGCAGCGGCGCCCGCAGCCGCCGTGCGAGGGCAGCCCGCTTCTCTTCCAGAAGCACAAGCAGGTAGTCGAGGGCAGCAGCCCGGCGGGCGAGTTCTTCTGCCCGGCGCGTTGCTGCCCCCAGTTCCCGCTCTTGTTCGGCCCGCTTCTCTTCCAGGCCGAGCGCGCCGTTGGCTGCAAGCTCCGACTCGTATCGCACGATCTCGCTCGCCCGCTTGCGGTGAGCTTCCTCCAGTTGCACGGCGCTGTCGGTCAGACGCCTGACGTCCTGCTGAAGCAGAGAAACATTCACCGTCTTCCACTCGGTACGGATCGCCTCGGCACTCTGACGGGCGAGGGCTTCGCGTGAGAGCGCATCGTTCAGCGACGCTCGCGCAGCGTCGACGCGCTCGGCACGCTTCGGGTCATCGAGACTGCGCCGTGCCACTTCGAGTTCCTGGAGCGCATTCGCACGGTCGCTCTGCGCCCTGCCGAGAGCAACCCGGGCCGCGTTCAGGGACTGCGCTACGGACTCCAGCGTGGCACGAGCCTCTCGAGCAGCAGCTTCGGCTTGCTCCAGGGTCGGCAGATCCGCGTCCGAATCCGCGGCCGGCGGAAGCTGCGCCAGCGCCGCGCGAATCGCGTCCCGCCGCTGACTCACTCTTGCGCGCTCGGTCTCCAGCGCTTCCACGCCATCCGGGGCGAGGGTGTCGAGCACCTTGCGGCTCGCCAGGGCCTCCTGCGACTTCTGCGCACTGAGGCGTGCGCGCTCCTCAGCTTCTGCCACGTTGGCGACATTAAGTCGTTCGTGGAGCATGGCTACCTCGGATGACAGGCCATCTCGCCGGGCAGTGAGCGCGTCGAGGTCGGTGCCGCCGGGCGTCACGGTGATGCGGCCTACTCCTTCGATCTCGATTTCCGTGCGACGGACCACAGTGCGTCTCGACTGTCCGCTCACGGCCTCCCCGTCTGCGCGGACCGTCTTGCCGGGGACGAGGTCGAACGTCATGGAGGTAGCCACGGTCTCCAGGCGGACGCTCACGTCGCGAAGCTGCTCCGACAACTCCTTGAGTGTCCTCAGGTCGGCCGGCGCGATGGCGAGTCCGGTGACCTCGGCCTCGAGCTGGTCGACGCGAGTCTTCTCCGCACGGGCTTTCTCCAGCGCATCGCTGATCTTGCGCAGGGAAGCGTCGAGGTCCTCGGCGGATCGAGCCTGATCGGATCGCGCGGCGACCGCACGTACGTGCTCCAGCGTCTTTCGCGCTTGTGCCTCGGCATCCACGGCGTGGCGATGCCGCTGTTCCCACCCATCGACCTCCGCTTGCGCGGTCGTCACGGTGGAAGCAGCCGTCTCCGCGCTGTGAGCCCGCTTCGCCGCCGCTTCCTCATCTCGGACGAAGGAATCGAGTTGTGTACGCGCGGCAGAAGCCTGCAGCGCCCAGCGATCTGCTTCGGACTGCGCGTCCTGCAGGCGAGCCTCGAGACCCTTGGCGTTGTCGAGACGTTCCTGCGCACGCTGGAGGTCCTGGCGAATGGCCAGCCAGGGTCTGGTCTGCTCGTCCCGCTCGTGACTCAGCCGCAAGCCCGCCAGGTGGTCGACGCTGTGCTGGTAGGCGTCGATGCTTCGAGTTAACGCCTGGATGGCGTCTTCGAGTTCCTCACGGCGCTTGAGCGCCGCGGCGTAGTCGCCCCGGGGATTGCCGCCGACAGGCGTGAGCAATTCGTTGCGGGCAGTCTCGACATGGCGCAGCAGCGCATCGCCGGTGGACGATGTCAGGTCACCGAGGGATTCGCCCAGCACCTGTCGCAGGTGGTCGGCCGCGTACGCGACGGCATCTCCCAGCTCGTGCGATGTGCCCTGCCGGATCCACAGCAGTCCGGGGATGCCCATGTGTTCGGGCGTGCTTGCGCCCTTGCCCGGAAACTTGAACCCGAGCAGCCCGGCCAGGTGATCCTCCGCGGCTACCCCATCCAGCGTCTGCCTGCCGTCGATCACGAGATCGCAGCGTTTGCGGCCGAGGAACGCCTTGGTGAGGCGGTACTGACTGCCGGCGATCTCGAACTCGACTTCCACGGTGGGTGTGGCGGATGGTTCGCCCCAGGGTCGGAGGTGGTCCACGCTGCCTGAGCGGTGCCGCTCGAAGAACGCCGCGCGGATCGCTTCGGCGATGGTGGACTTGCCTGCCTCGTTGGGCGCCGCGAACAGATTGAGCCCATCCGCGAAGCCTTCGATCGTCAGCGGCTCCCGAAAGCGCTTGAAGTGCTCGATGCGAAGACGCCGCAGCTTCATGCCTTCGCACCCGGGTGCTCTGCCATGTCGTCCAGCATGCGCGCCAGAATCACCAGAGCGTCACGCGCGCGCTCGGCGTCGGGGCCCGACTGCTCATCCCGCAACTGCTGAAGGACCTCGCCGACATAACCGTCGGCGTGCAACGCCTCGATGTCCTCTTCGGTCGGCTCGAGCCTCAGGCCCTGCGACTCGTATACCAGCGCGCGCACTCGCGCTCGCGCGGAATCCACGGCGTTCTGCAATCGCCGCTGACCGCTCAGGTCGCTGACGCCGGACACGCGGAACTGCACGACGTCATCGCTGCCGCAAGCGGCAAGCGTGTCGAGGGCGGCGTCGATGTCGGTGGGCACCGCAAGCCGGCTCTCCGTCTGCTGCCAGCGATAGCGACCGGTACGCAGAGGCAGCACCTCCGGCGTGGCGCCGGTGCCCGCGACCGACACGAGCAGCGCCTGTCCGGAGTCGTTGGCCTTGAAGCGATCGGTCTCTGGCGTGCCGGCGTACCACGTCCGGTCATCGATGCGTTTGCTGCCGTGCCAGTCGCCTAGCGCGAGGTAGTCGAGCCTTGCCGCGACCGCGCGGTCCGCGGCGATGGGGTTGGCCGAATCGATGTCGTCAGGCAACACGCCTTGCACGGCCCCGTGGGCAAGGCCGATACGCGGCAGGCCCTCCGGTGTCACGGCATTCGCATACCAGTCGGTGAGATCGCCGTACGTGTGTCGTTGCACCAGCGGTGCGGGCAGGACCGCAAACCGGTCGCCGACGATACGGACTTCGGGCCGCAGACACGGGAGTACGTTGGACGGAATGGCGCCGAGGCGATGAGCGCGGGTCCAGACGGATTCGGCGAGTGCGGCATCGTGGTTGCCGGGCAGCAGCACCCACGGTCCCCCGTAGCCTTGCATGGCATTGAAGAGCCGCCGGATGGTCTTGTCGGAGATTGTCTGCGCGTCGAAGACGTCGCCTGCGACAAGTACAGCGTCGACCCGATGCTCTACTGCCAGAGTCGCCAGCCGCTCGACGGCCTGGAAACGTGCCTCGAACAGCGCAGCGGCGTCGTCGGGCTCGAACTGCGAGAACACGCGGCCGATCTGCCAGTCGGCGGAATGCAGGAGGCGCAGGGTCATGGGGTCTCGTGGGACGTTCGCGGCCGTCGGCCGTTCCGGCGCTATTCTGCCCCGAGCCGCGGGACGTGGCAGGAAACGTTGGAGAACTCGCGACCCCGATCCATCTTGATGCTGCTCCGTAGCCCGGGCTCCGCCCGGGGAACTTGGGAGCGGAAGGTCGTCTGTCGCAGTCACGGCCCCGGGCAAAGCCCGGGCTAC
>CAZEDA010000387.1:0-3927 GCA_964510915.1 uncultured Rhodocyclaceae bacterium
TCGAAGGCCTCCCACACCGGGCCGCGCTTGATGTAGTTGGCGATGTCCTGCACCCGCGGGTCGCCCAGCTGCGAGTCGCGCAGACGGGACACCGCGTCGTACTCGTAGAGGCCCTGCTGGGCCTTCGCGGTGGACTTCACGTGCCACTGGAGCAGCGGCCGCCCGAGGGCCTTTGCCACCTCGATGGCGAGCATCGTCTTGCCGGTGCCCGGCTCCCCCTTCACGAGCAGCGGGCGTTCGAGCGTGATCGCGGCGTTGACCGCCATCATCAGGTCTTCGGTGGCGACGTAGGAATCGGTACCGGCAAAGCGCATGGAAGGGTCCAGGAGAGAAATGCGGGGAAGTCGGAAGCGTACACGATGTGGCACGCTGCCAGCCGGCGGAACGGGCCTCCGATCCTCCATAATCCGGGATTGCCTGCCCACCCGGAGCCCGAGATGCCCAAGCTGAACGCGAACCTGTCGATGATGTTCAACGAAGTCCCCTTCCTCGAGCGCTTCGGCGCCGCGGCGAAGGCCGGCTTCAAGGGGGTGGAGTTCCTGTTTCCCTACGACTTCGCGGCTGCGCAGATCCGCGAGCAGCTGGACGCGCACAAGCTCGAGATGGTGCTGTTCAACATGCCGCCCGGGGACTGGGCGGCGGGCGATCGCGGCCTCGCCTGCGATCCGGCGAAGTTCCAGCAGTTCCAGGACGGCGTGGGCAAGGCGCTCGAGTACGCCGCGGTTCTGGGCGCGACACGCCTGCACGTGATGGCGGGCCTGCGCCCGCGCGGCGTCTCGGAGGACCAGATGCGCGAGGCCTACATCCGCAGCCTGCGCTTCGCCGGCGCGGAAGCCGCGAAGCACGGCATCACGATCCTGATCGAGGCGATCAACTCGCGCGACATCCCCGGCTTCTACCTCAACAATTCGCGGCAGGCCTTCGACATCATGCATTACACGGCCATGCCCAACGTGAAGTTCCAGTACGACATCTATCACATGCAGATCATGGAGGGCGACCTCGCCCTCACGATCGAGAAGAACCTGGACAAGATCGGGCACATGCAGCTCGCCGACACGCCCGGCCGGCATGAACCGGGGACGGGCGAGATCAACTATCCGTTCCTGTTCGGTCACATCGACCGCGTGGGCTACACCGGCTGGATCGGCTGCGAGTATCGGCCGGCAGGTGACACGGTGGCGGGTCTCGGGTGGGCCAAGGGCTATCTCTAACCCCTCGTCCCCATTGCCGATGTCCGGCAGCCCGACCGGGGCACGCCCCTGGTTGCCCTACGCCGTCCTGGCCGTGGGCGTCGTGGTGGTCTCCACGGCGTCCATCCTGATCCGCTTCGCGCAGGAAGGCGGCACGCCGTCCCTCACCATCGCGGCCTTGCGGCTCGGATTCGCCACGCTCCTGCTCACCCCCTACGCGTGGCCGCGAGTCCGAACGGAACTGCAGGCCGCGCCACGCCACGCCATCGGCCTCGCGGCCCTGTCGGGGCTGCTTCTTGCGGTGCACTTCGCGGCCTGGATCAGTTCCCTCGAACACACATCCGTCGCAAGCAGTGCCGTGCTGGTGACGACCAATCCGATCTGGGTCGGGCTCGCGGCCTGGTTGTGGCTGCGCGAGCCGCTGTCCGGGGCGACGATCCTCGGCATCGCGCTGGGCGTGGCGGGCGGCTGCATGGTGTTCCTCGCCGATGCTTCGGTGGCAGCCCCAGGCCAGACCTCCTTGGGCAACGCGCTGGCCCTGCTCGGCGCGGTGACCGCCTCGGCCTATCTCCTCGTCGGCAGGCGGCTGCGCGGCGCGCTGTCCCTGCTGGCGTACATCTGGATCGCCTATGGAACCGCCGCCCTGGCGCTCGTCGCCCTGGCTCTCGCCAACGGTCAACCGCTGTGGGGACTGCCTCTCGTTGCCTATGGGCTCACGCTAGCGCTGGCCGCGGGTCCGCAGCTGATCGGCCACACCACCTTCAACTGGGCGCTGCGCCGCCTGCCCGCGCCGACCGTGGCCATGGCCATCCTGGGCGAGCCGATCGGCGCCGCCCTGCTGGCATGGCTGCTGTTCGGCGAGCAGGCCGGCCCCATGCAGCTCGCGGGGTTCGTCGTGCTCCTCGTGGGGGTGTATGTCACCGCCAGGGGCGAATCGAAGGCGGCGGCGGGCTAAACTAGCGGGTCATCCGGCCGTTCATCCCCAATCCATCCCCCGAATGCATCCATGACAACTGGCACTCCGCGAGATGTTCTCCGTCGCATGTTCGACGCCGCCGTGGCCTCCGCGCTGCCGTCGAAGTGCCTGGCCGCCCATCTGCCGCCGACGCCGAAAGGCCGCACGATCGTCATCGGCGCCGGCAAGGCCTCCGCTGCCATGGCCCGCGCGGTCGAGGAACTCTGGCCCGGCGAACTGGAGGGGCTGGTCGTCACCCGCTACGGCCATCGCGTGGCCACCGACAGGATCGAGATCGTGGAGGCCGCGCATCCGGTGCCTGACCTCGCCGGCCGGGAAGCCGCCGAACGCATCCTGAAGCGGGTGCAGGGACTCACCGAAGACGACCTCGTGCTGTGCCTCATTTCCGGCGGAGGGTCTTCCCTGCTCACGCTCCCTGCCCCGGGACTCACGCTGCAGGACAAGCAGGCGATCAACCGGGCGCTGCTCGCGAGCGGCGCGAACATCACCGAGATGAATTGCGTGCGCAAGCATCTGTCGGCCATCAAGGGCGGCCGACTTGCCGCTGCGGCGGCGCCGGCCCGGGTCGTGACGCTCACGATCTCGGACGTGCCCGGTGACGACCCCGCCGTCATCGCCTCGGGCCCGACCATCGCCGACCGCACGACGTTCGCCGACGCCATCGCGATCCTGCAGAAGTACCGCATCACCGAACCGGCGGCCGTGGTACAGCATCTGGAACGCGCCGAGGACGAAACGCCGAAGCCCGGGGACCCGCGCCTCGCCCGCTGCGAGACCCACATGATCGCCACACCGCAGATGGCCCTCGAAGCCGCGGCCGTCGTCGCGCGGGAAGCGGGCTACACGCCGCTCATCCTCGGCAATGCGCTCGAAGGCGAATCCCGCGACGTGGCGATGGTGCACTCCGGAATCGCCCGTCAGGTGAGAGGGTTCCATCAGCCGGTGAAGGCGCCCTGTGTTCTGCTGTCCGGCGGCGAGACCACCGTCACGGTGCGCGGCAAGGGCCGGGGCGGACGCAACGTCGAGTTTCTTCTCGCGCTTTCGGTGGCGCTCGACGGCCTGCCCGGCGTGTACGCCCTGGCCGGCGACACCGATGGCATCGACGGCGCCGAAGAAACGGCCGGCGCCATCGTCACACCCGACACGCTGGCACGCGCAGCCGCCCGCGGCGTGGACGCCAAGGCAAGGCTTGCCGATAATGACGGGCACGGTTTCTTCGAAGCCCTGGGCGACACGGTGGTGACGGGCCCCACCCTCACCAACGTCAACGACTTCCGCGCCATCCTCATCGAGGCCTGACATGGGCAAACCCGAGCTTCTCCCCGATCCGCAGTTCCAGGTCGACCGCCACGAACTCGTGCGCCGGCTTGCGGCCGTGCTGCCGGCGACCAGTCTGCTCTACAGCACCGAGGACACCAAACCGTACGAGTGCGACGGCCTGTCCGCATTCCGGAAGGTGCCGCTCGCGGTGGTCCTGCCCGAGAACGAGGCCCAGGTCCAGGCCGTGATGCGCGTGTGCCATGAACTCAGGGTGCCCGTCGTCGCGCGCGGCGCAGGCACTGGCCTGTCCGGCGGGGCGCTCCCCCACGAGCAGGGCGTGACGCTCGGCCTGTCGAAGATGAAGTCCATCCTCGACATCGATCCCGTCGCGCGCACCGCGAAGGTCCAGCCCGGCGTGCGCAACCTCGCCATCTCGGAAGCCACGGCACCGCACGGTCTCTACTACGCGCCGGATCCGTCCAGCCAGATCGCCTGTTC
>CAZEDA010000388.1:0-3917 GCA_964510915.1 uncultured Rhodocyclaceae bacterium
GTGAGCCAGAGTGCCTTGGCATTGGTGGGTGCCTTCGCCAGCGCCTCCGCCGTGAGCTTCGCCGGCTCGCCGGCCATGCGGTTGCCGTTCGCGACACCGAGGGCCTCGGCGAGATCGGCGAGCAGTTGCGGGTCATCGCCCTTGAGCGCGCGCGCCTTGCGGAACGCGGCAACCGCCTTCTGATGCTGCTTCATGAAGCCGTAGGTGCGACCCAGAAGCACCCAGCCCTCGGCGTCTTCCGGATTCTTTGCGAGCCGCTCTTCCAGTTTCGCGGCCATCTCGTCGACGCCGTGCGCCTCACCGCCTGCCGCGCCGGTCTGCGGGTGATTCGGCGGCGTCTGGGCTCCGCCGGCAGCGCCCGTCGCGTTCGCCACCATGCGGCCGGCGGGCGGCATCTCCACCGCATCCAGCGAACCGAGCCACAGGTACATCGCCATGGCCACGACCGGCATGGTCGCCACCGCGATGAACACGCCCGCCCTCCCGCCGGTACTCTTCTCGCCTTCCCTCGCGCGCCAGCTGCTGAGCGGCAGCACGACGAACGCCAGACCCGCGAGAATCATGAACGCGGCCACCACCCAGAACGTCATCATGTCAGGGACTCCTCTTCTTCCTCGGTGACGGACGGACCCGCCGCCGGGGTGTGGCGACGAATCGTCCGCCAGGCAATCCAGCCGCCCGCGCCCACGAGCAGCGCGGGCCCGAGCCACAGCAGTGCCGTGCTCGGTTTGAACGGGGGGCGATAGCGGACGAAGTCGCCGTATCGGTCGACGAGGTAGGCCACGACGGCTTCCTCGGAGGCGCCGCGGGTGACCTGCTGATAGACCTCCTCGCGAAGGTCCTGCGCGAGCGAAGCGTGCGAGTCCTCGATGTTCTGGTTCTGGCACACGAGGCAGCGCAGCTCCGCGATGAGGCGCTTGTATCGCGCCTCGTGTTCGGGGTTGTCGAACGTGTAAGGCGTGTCTGCGGCCACCGCACCAGAAGCGGCGCAGAGCGCGAACCACAACGGAAGCAACGCAAGGCACAGCCCGCGGAGGATGCACATGTCAGCCGACTCCTCCAGCAGCAGCCGGGCCCGCCACGCGGCCGCGCGACACCGTGCGGGTCTCGCGGAACCGGCGATCCGACACCGCGATGAGCCCCCCCGCGGCCATCAGCAGGGCGCCGAGCCAGATGCAGCGCACGAAAGGCTTCACGTACAGCCGCGCACTCCAGGCCCCGCCTTCCAGTTGCTCCCCGAGGGACACGTACAGGTCGCGCGTGATGCCGGGATCGATGCCGGCCTCGGTCATGGCCATGCCTCGCACGCCGTACGCGCGCTTCTGCGGTGACAAGGTCGCGACCGGCGCGCCGTTGCGTGTGACGTGGACCGTGCCTTCGAGCGCCCGGTAGTTCGGACCGGTCACCTCGTCCACCGACGACAGCGTGAAGCGATATCCCGCGACATCGGCGGACTCGCCCACCGACAGCTTCCGGTGGACCTCCAGGCTGGCCGAGGCGCTCACCGCCACGCCGACGATGGCGACGGCCACGCCGAGGTGCGCGACGCCCATCCCCCAGACGGACCGGCTGAGGCTCTGCCAGCCCGAGGCCTTCGCGCGCTCGGCGAGGGCCATCCCGGTGCCGACCACGATCCACGCCGCCACGACGGTCCCGACCGCCGACAGCCAGATGGAGTCACGCAGGACGGCGAAGCCGAACGCAAGCCCGATCACGCAGGCTGCGGCAGCGGCGTACTTCACCTGCCCGCCGAGCCGCTTCGCGTTGTCGTTCTTCCACCGCGCCGCGGACCCGAGCGGCATCAGCATGCCGATGGCCAGAGCGAGCGGAACGAACACGCTGTTGAAGTAAGGAGCACCGACGGAGATCTTGCCGAGACCGAGGGCTTCGACCAGGAGCGGATACACCGTCCCGAGCAGCACGCTTGCAGTGGCCGCCGCCAGAAGAACATTGTTGGCGAGCAGCAGACTCTCGCGGGACACCGGCGTGAATCCTGTGCTGACAGCACCGAGCTTCGGCGCACGCCACGCGTACAGAGCGAGCGACCCGCCGATCACGAGGGCGAGCAATCCGAGAATGAAGATGCCACGCGCCGGATCGGACGCGAAGGCGTGGACCGATGTGAGAACACCGGATCGCACGAGGAAGGTGCCGAGCAGGCTCAGTGCGAACGCAGTGACGGCGAGCAGGAGCGTCCAGCTCCGGAACAGGCCGCGCTTGTCGGACGTCGCTAACGAGTGGAGCAGCGCCGTGCCTGCGAGCCACGGCATGAAGGAAGCGTTCTCGACGGGGTCCCAGAACCACCAGCCGCCCCAGCCCAGCTCGTAGTACGCCCACCAGCTGCCCAGCGCGATGCCGATGGTGAGGAAGATCCACGCCACCAGCGTCCAGGGTCTCGCCCACCGCGCCCAGGCCGCATCGAAGCGCCCGTCGAGAAGCGAAGCGATCGCGAAGCCGAAAGCCACGGCGAACCCCACGTACCCGGTGTAGAGGATCGGCGGGTGCATCACGAGACCGATGTCCTGGAGGAGCGGATTGAGATCCTGCCCGTCCTCGAGGGCCGGCAGGACGCGGGCGAACGGATTGGAAGTGATCAGCAGGAACGCCAGGAAGCCGAAGCTCACCAGACCCATCACGCCGAGCACTCGCGCTGCGAACGCCGGCGGCAGTGCACGGCTGCGCAGCGACACCGCGGCCGACCACAACCCGAGGATCGTGACCCACAGCAGGAGAGACCCCTCGTGGGCTCCCCACGTGGCGGCGATCCGATACTGCAGCGGCAGAAGCGAGTTCGAATTGCGGGCGACGTAGACCACCGAGTAGTCGCCCACCACGAACGCGTGGGCGAGTGCCGCGAAGGCCATCAGCAGGAAGAGACATTGACCGAGAGCAGCCGGCCGCGCCACGGCGATCCAGGCACCCCAGCCGCGCTGCGCACCGACCAGAGGAAACACTGCCTGAACCGCGGCAAGGCAGGCCGCGAGGATCAGCGCGAGATGACCGAGTTCCGGCGTCATCGCTGCGCGTCCGAAACGGTGAGAAGCCGAGCAGTCCGCGACGCCATGCGATCCCCGGCGCGTCGCTGATGTGTCGTTCGCCTGCCGTCGGCGGTATGCACTATGTCCCCCCTTCGTATTGCGATCCTGCGGATGCCGCTGTGTCTCGCGACTTCACGGTGCCACCGCTTCGTCGCTTCCCTGGGAACGAATGCTGCGCATCACGGGGAGCCAAGTCATGTGACTAAGTCACAGAAGAGGGGCCCGATCACGCATTCCTTGATCTAGCGCAAATCCGGAGGGGCCTCGCGCGAATCAGATACGCCCATCTGCCGATCCGAACGCACTCGAAGCGCACTGCAATCGATGTTTCTACGCACTCTTGGATGTCTCGCCGCGCTGCTGCTGGCGAAGAACGCACTGGCTGCGGACACTCCGACCGCCGCGGACGCCGGCCGTCGCGTGTTCGACTACTACTGCTATCAGTGTCACGGCTACAACGGCGACGCACGCACGGTCGCCGCGCAGTATCTGCGCGTGAAACCACGCGACTTCACGCGCACGCGTCCGCGCGATCTCACGCGTGACGCGATGATCGCGACGGTGCGCGACGGGAAGGACGGCTCGCCGATGCGCGGCTTCTCGCGCGTGCTGAAGCCGGCGGAGATCGTGGCGGTGGTGGACTACGTGCGCACGAAGTTCATGGGCGCGCCGCGCTCGGACCACCGCTACCACACCGTGGCCAACGGCTGGCCGGATCACCAGCGGCATGCCGCTGCCTTTCCGTTTGCGGAAGGCCGCATGGCGATCGACGAGCCATGGGAATCCCTGACCGACACGCAACGCGCCGGACGAAAGGTGTTCCTTGCTGCGTGCGTGAGTTGTCACGAACCGGTGCGCGCGAGCCCGACACCGGTCTGG
>CAZEDA010000389.1:0-3907 GCA_964510915.1 uncultured Rhodocyclaceae bacterium
GCCGATAGGGCCGGTTGTCCTTCCAGTCGGCGCTCTTGAAGTGATAGTAGGCGCGCAGGAAATCGTGGACGCCTTGCGGGCAGCGCCACATGTCCGCATTCGCCTCGCGCGTCGAGTAGTACCACTGGTAGTGCTTGCGCGGCCGAGCAAGAGCCGCAAGCTCCGCATGGATGCCGGGAGACGACACGGAGACCTGCGCGGGTACGTTCGCCGCGATCGCGGGAGGCCCGCCGAACGGCGCACTCATCAGCACGACGGAATGGAACACATCGGGCCGGATCACTGACGCCCACGCCGCCACGGGCGAGCCGAAGTCGTGTCCGATCAGCGCGTGGACGGATCGGTATCCGAGTGCGGCAACCAGCGTCAGCACGTCGCGCACGAGGTTCAGCATGCGGAAGGACCCGAGGTCCCCGTCGTAGTCGGCGTCCCAGCCGGTGGTCCGGCCGTAGCCACGCTGATCGGGCGCCACCACGTGATAGCCGGCCTCGGCAAGCGGCACCATCACCTTGCGCCAGCTGTATGCGAGTTCCGGAAAGCCGTGGAGCAGCAGCAGCAGCGGGCGCCCCGGTGTCTCGTAGCCGGCTTCCAGGACGTGCATGGTGAGATCGCCGACGCCCGGGATGAATCGGGCCCGGATGCCTGCGGGAAGGGTCACGCCGTATCCGGCCGGTGCTGCTTCGGGGGTTGCCATGTTCATTCGCCAAGAGGAGTGACCGGGCGATTTTGGCACGGCCGCGGGGGGCGCCGAGGCGGATAATCGGAGTCTCGGAAACCATTCATCAGGGAGAGCGGAATGTCGAAACAGAAGGTCGGGGTGATCGGACTCGGTTCCATGGGGCTTGGCGTTGCCCGGTCGCTGCTCGCAAAGGGCTTCGAAGTGCACGCCTGCGACGTGCGGGCGGAGGTGGTCGCGAACTTCGCCAAGGAGGGCGGTATTGCGGAATCCTCGCCCAAGGCCCTCGGCGCCGCTGTGCCGATCGCCATCGTGCTCGTGGTGAACGCCGACCAGACCGAACAGGTGCTGTTCGGCGCCGAGGGCGCTGCGCACTCTCTCGCGCCCGGTTCGGTGGTCATTGCGTCCAGCACGGTCGCCCCGGAGTACGCCGTGGACCTCGGGCGTCGACTCGCGGAGCGTGGCCTGCTCATGATCGACGGGCCGGTGTCGGGCGGCGCCGCGCGTGCGGCCAAGGGCGAGATGACCATCATGGGCTCCGGCGTGCCGGAAGCCTTCGACAAGGCCAAGGCTGTCCTCGAAGCGATCGCCATCAAGGTGTACCGCCTGGGCGACGTGGCCGGGCCAGGCTCCAAAGTGAAGATGATCAACCAGCTGCTCGCCGGCGTGCACATCGCCGCGGCGTGCGAGGCCATGGCGCTGGGCGTGAAAGCCGGCGTGGACCCCAAGGTGCTCTACGAGGTCATCTCCAACAGCGCCGGCAATTCGTGGATGTTCTCCAATCGCGTCCCGCACATCCTCGAAGGCGACTACACGCCCCTGTCCGCGGTGAACATCTTCGTGAAGGACCTCGGCATCGTGCTCGACTCCGCGAGGAAGATGACATTTCCGTTGCCGATCACGGCATCCGCGCACCAGCTCTATCTCGCCGCGGCGGCACATGGCCACGGCATGGAGGACGATTCCGCCGTGGTCAAGGTGTTCCAGGCACTCACCGGCATCGATCTGCCGAAGAAGGCCTGATCGCGATTCATCGGCCGCACTGGCATCGGATGGTGCGACGCCGCATTTCCTAGAGCGATGAGTTCATGCAGTTTCGTTGCGTCGCACCATCCCGGATGGTGCGACGCGCGAACTCCCTGTTTTCGATTTCGCGTTGCAGCATCTGAAAGTTCTCGAATTCCCGGTCACGCAGGAAAAGAAAAGGTGTCTTGCCGAGACGTTCTCCTGTCGGTATCGTGGGGATCCGAGGGGGACGAGCGCGTCAGTTCGCAGACCTGCCCGCACACCTGCCCTCGTGGCACCACAACCACCGATCGACTCGAGTCGATAGCAACGGGAGGACTTCTAAATGCAAGTGAAAGTCAACAAGGTGGATCGCTCCTACGAGGGTGATCCGCAAATGCCGCTGATGTGGTTCCTGCGCGACGAACTCGGCCTCACCGGCACGAAGTTCGGCTGCGGCGTCGGGCTCTGCGGAGCCTGTACCGTCCACATCGACGGCAAGGCTGTCCGCAGCTGCGTCACGCCGATGAACAGCGTGAGCGGCGCGGTCACCACCATCGAAGGCCTGTCCGCCGATGGCAACCACCCCGTGCAGAAGGCCTGGCGCGCGCACAACGTGCCCCAGTGCGGCTACTGCCAGCCCGGCCAGATCATGCAGGCCGCCGGCCTCCTGAACGAGAAGGCCCGTCCCTCCGACGAGGAAATCCAGTCCACGATGGCAGGCAACATCTGCCGTTGCGGTTGCTATCAGCGGATTTTTGCGGCAGTGAAAGACGCCGCGAAGGGGGCTTGAGATGAAACACGACAATTTCCAGATCAAGAACGTCAGCCGCCGGAACATGCTGAAGGGCGTGGTCTCCGCCGGCGGTCTGGTTCTCGCTGCGCAAGTCTTCCCGCGTGATGCGCTGGCGGAAGAGAACCTCTACAACACCGGCGCGGGCGGCATGCCCGGCGGCGCGGTGTGGGATCCGCACGTCTTCGTGTCGATCTCGGCGGACGGCACCGTCACCATCGTGACGCACCGCTCCGAAATGGGTACCGGCTCCCGCACGAGCCTGCCGATGGTCGTGGCCGACGAAATGGAAGCCGACTGGTCCAAGGTCAAGATCATCCAGGCCCCCGGCGACGAGCAGAAGTACGGCAACCAGGACACCGACGGTTCGCGCAGCATCCGCCACTTCGTGCAGCCGATGCGCACCTGCGGTGCCGCCATGCGCCAGATGCTCGAGAAGGCCGCGGCGATCGCCTGGTCCGTGCCGGATACCGAAGTGCGTGCGCAGAACCACTTCGTGGTCCATACGCCCAGCGGCAAGAAGCTGGGTTACGGCGAGCTGGCCGCTGCGGCCTCCGCCCTGCCGACCCCGTCGTTCAAGCGTATTGTCTTCAAGCAGCCTTCCGAGTTCCGCTACATCGGCAAGGGCAATGTTCCGATCATCGATCTGACCAACATCACGACTGGCAAGGCCAACTACGCTCAGGACATCCGTGTCGACGGCATGAAGTACGCCGTGGTCGCGCGTCCGCCCGTGGTCGGTGGCAAGGCGACCAAGTGGAACGCCGACGCCGCCATGAAGGTGCCCGGCGTGGTCAAGGTCATCGCGATTCCCCCGACGCCCGCTCCCGGCAAGTTTGCTCCCCTCGGCGGCATCGCCGTCGTGGCAAACAACACCTGGGCCGCCCTGCGTGGCCGTGAAGCGCTTGCCGTGCAGTGGGAAGACGGTCCCAACAAGGACTACGACTCCAGCAAGTTCAAGGAGCAGTTGGCTGCCTCCGCCCGCAAGCCCGGCAAGGTCGAGCGGAACGAAGGTGACGTGGATGCCGCCCTCAAGGGCGCCGCGAAGGTCATCGAGCGCGAGTACTACATCCCCCACGGCCACCACGCCACCATGGAACCGCCCGCAGCGGTCGCCAAGGTTGCCGGCGGCAAGGCCGAGATCTGGTCCTGCGTGCAGAGCCCCGGCGGTACGCGCGGCGATGTTGCCGGTCTGCTCGGCCTGCCCGAGTCGGCCGTCACCGTGAACGTCACGCTGCTGGGTGGCGGCTTCGGCCGCAAGTCCAAGTGCGACTTCGCACTGGAAGCCGCGATCCTCTCCCGCGACATGGGCGGCACGCCGGTCAAGGTGGTGTGGACGCGTGAAGACGACATCCAGCACGGCTTCTACCACTCTGTCTCCTACCAGCATGTCACCGCCGGTCTGGACAGCAGCGGCAAGGTCGTGGCCTGGC
>CAZEDA010000390.1:0-3891 GCA_964510915.1 uncultured Rhodocyclaceae bacterium
TGCGCCGCCGCCTCTGACTGCACCGGACGGCCCATCGCGGCCATTGCGGCATAGCACTCGCAGCTGCGCTTTTCGATGCCGGGACGGTTCAGCACCGAGATGTGGCCTCGCCGGTAGCGGATGAGCCCGGCACTCTGCAGCCGCAGGGCACCGCCCGTGACGCCTTCGCGGCGCACGCCAAGCAGCTGGGCAATGCGCTCGTGGGTCATCACGATCTCCTGGCCGCGCAGCCGGTCCAGACTCAGCAGCAGCCAGCGGCAAAGCTGCTGATCGAGCGAGTGGTGACGGGTGCACGCAGCGGTCTGCGCCATCTGCGCCAGCAGAGTCTGGGTGTACCGCAACAGCACATGGGCGACGGCAGGCGATCGCGCAAACGCTTCCGCCAGGGCCGCGGCGGGCAGACGCAGGGCCAGTCCTGCGGTGTGTACGACGCTGCTGCCCGGCTCGGCGCCGCCGCCGAGGAAAGCACTGACCCCCACCACGCCTTCGGGCCCCACCGCCGCTGCCTCCAGGCCACCACCGTCCTCCATTACGGAGAGCAGGGACACGATGCTCGTGGTCGGAAAGTGGACGTGCTTCAGTGGCACCCCTGGCGCTGAGAGCACTTGACCCAGCGGCAGTTCGGCCCAGACGAGCTGCGTCTGAATGCGGCGGCGGTCGGCGTCCGGCCAGGCGCTGAGCAGGCGGTTGGACGAGAAGTCCGGAAGAGTGTGTATGGGCATGGTCGGCCTCCGTTCGGCAGCAGTGGGAGAATCCGGCGCCTTGCAGCGACTTTCGACGCGGCACGGCTCCGGGACAGCACCACTGTAGGAGCGGATTCGCGGCTTCCCTATGTCATAAGACGCACTGACGGAAGACCAAGGCTCATGTTCAAAAGGCGCTGCTCAGACCAGGGGCCGTTCCGGCGGTTTACCGTCTCCCCACAGATCCGCGAGGCGCGCCAGAGCACGGACGTCGCGCAGGTGCAGCCGGCCGCCTTCGATGTGGTGCAGGCCGCGCCGCTCGAGCTTGCGCATGGTCTTGTTGGTGTGCACGAGCGACAAGCCGAGACCGTCTGCCACGTGCTGCTGCGTCAGCGGAAACGGCACGCCCTCGCGACCGGCGTCGTCCTGCAGCGCGGCAGCGCGCTTGAACAGCAGGATCAGCATCGAGGCGATGCGTTCCTCGGCGCTGCGCCGCCCGACAGAGAGCAGCGTGTCGTCGACCATCGATTCCTCGTGGGCGGTGAGCCAGGTGATGTTGAAGCCCATCGTGGGCGAGCGGCGGTGCAGTTCCCACAGCGAGTCCCGCTGGAAGACACAGAAGGCCGTATCGGTGAGCGTGTCGACCCCGTGGGCGGCGGCGTCGCCCATCTTCTGCTGGACGCCGATGAAGTCGCCAGCCAGCAGAAAGCTCAGGATCTGGCGGCGCCCGTCGCTCAGCGTCTTGTAGCGGAAAGCCCAGCCTTCCAGCAGCGTGTACAGCGGCGCGTCCGTCTGTCCCTCGTGGATCAGCGTCTCCCCGGCCGGCAGCCGGTGCTCGCGCCGCTTCAGCGACTGCACGAGGACGAGTTCCTCGTCGGTGGGCTTCTCGAACAGAGCGTGCCGGCGGAGCGGACAGGCGCTGCATCGCGCTTCGGCGGCAGTGGCGGGGGCGGCACCGGGTTTGTCGGTCGCGGCGGTCGTCGGCACGATGCGTTACCCCCTGCGCCCGAGGCGGGCGCCATGATCGTGAATGCATGTGCGGGAGCGCGCTTGGATGACGCGACGCGTGTTCACGCTCCGCCTTGTCATGGCCGGTTTCATCGTCCGCTAGATCCGACGGCCAGCAATGAAGGCCAGGGCGATGAGGAGGATGGCTATCACGAACAGGACATGGATGGCGCCGCCCAGCATCGTCGACGTCACGAGGCCGAGCAGCCACAGAAGCAGCAGGACGATGGCGATGAATTCGAACAAGGGACTCTCTTTCTCGGGGACGGCCGACGGCGGCTGCCTTCATTTAGCGCCGAAGGAGGCCTGAGTCAGTACGCTGCCGCACATGGCATGCTTGGGGCGGAGGTACTGCCCGTCACCCGCTCGCGGACGGGATCTCGCTTCCATTGCGCCCGATGTTTCCGGTTCGTGCCCCGCTGCCCGCAGCGTCGGGGAAGACGTACCATCACCAGCGGCATCAATCCATCGAGACCGGCGGGTCTCGAAAGCACACCATGGAATCCCTCTTCCGAGTCTTGATCGGCGTACTCCTGTTTTCCTGCGTCGGAATCTCCGCGGCTGCGCAGGAGAGCCCGGAGGACAGACTCGATCGCCTAGCCGCTCTGCACGACATGAGTCTGCCGGACGCATGGACGACGCTGTACGTTCGCCAGAAGATCCTGGAGCGAGTGCGTCGTCACCTTGGCGATGCGGGGCGGGAGGAGCGGCTCGGGCCGAAATGGAATCAGGCGGCTCCCGAGTGGCAGGAGGCAGAACGGGAACTGACCGAAATCATGTGGGCCGGGGCTCAGGCGGCGCTGCCGGATGCCGAGTGGTTTCAGTCCCGGTGGCGGCGGGCTGCCCGGGAGGTCCTGAACGAGCGCGAGCTCGACATGCTCGCGCAGCAGATGACCACCGCCCCCGGCCCTCATCTGGCGGCGACGATGGACTGGTTCATTGCCGAACTGGTCATGACACGGCTGACCTTCACGGATCGCGTGCGCATGAGCTTCTCCGGCACGGAGCAGGAAGCCGCGGCCATTCAGTCCGTGGCGCAGCGCAAACGTGACGCGATGCAGTTCGACTACGCGCCCTATCCCTGGGCGAGCCTGTTCGCCTGGCACGATCCAGGACGCAAGTACTTCCGGGATGTCGGGTTTCGCATCGTCACGGATTTGAACGCCCGCATGGACGCGGGCCTCGCTTCTGGGCTGGCCGTCTTCGATCGCGAAGCGGGGCGAGTCGAGCCATTCATCGAGGCATTCCGGCGACGCGTCGGCAGCGGGTCTCCGCGCTGACATCGCCGACACGGCGACTCCCACCGTCGGGAGTGAAGGCGGGCGCGTCGCCCGAGCAGCGCATGGTCTCGGTGGCAGGTCTCGAACCTGCGGCCTCGTGCTGCCGAAGCGCGCTAACGGTGCGCTACTCCGGGAGCAAGAAGGTGGGCGCCTCGTGACCGATTCGAACGGCCGTCCCGCCGGGTAGAAGCCGGCTGCTCTCTTCCGCTGAGCTAACGAGGCGCGGGTGGCAAAGCCACGTTCCTGCCGCAAGGCGACGACGCCCTGCAGGCGGGAACCGGCTCCGCGAGAAGCTCCACTTCGGCTGTGCCCAGACGCGATCGTCCCGTCGGACGTGGTGTCTCGCTGCACGAGGTCCCGGCCAAGGACCGCGCACATCCCGGACCACCAACACCATGTCGTGTGGTCTCGGAGTGCCTGGACACACCCGAAGTCAAGCCCCGATGTGCTTCTCCGGAGAAGCAGCATCCGTAACGCAAACTGCCAGACAGCGTCCACCGCGAACGGTGGTGCGACCCGGATATCGCAGGCAGGCGCCCATGCGCCGGCCGGTTGGTGCCGGAAACGAAAAAGGCCCGGATCCTTTCGGAATCCGGGCCTCTGCGAACAGAGCTGGAAGGGGCGCGGCTAGGCGGTTCCCTCTCCCGGATGCAATGGGCAACCAGCAATGACAAGCTGGAATACTCCGGTTGTATTTGTCGAATTGTGACTTCTCGCGCGCGGCCGTTCGACTGGCCGCGCAATGCTCGAGGCCGCGCATGCGAGCGCACCCAGCCCCGACTGGGGTAGGTGGTTTCGTATGACGTTGCTGTAGTTCACGGTGATTGCCTCGATTGAAAAAGTCCCGGGCCGACGGATCGGGGTCCCGAAGTGACGCGGACTGTAAAGAGTCTTTAGCTGTGCGTCAACCCTTTCGATGA
>CAZEDA010000391.1:0-3889 GCA_964510915.1 uncultured Rhodocyclaceae bacterium
CCTTGATCCGTCTTGCCGCCTCGTTCCTGAATGCGGTGCTGTGTACGTCATTTGCCGCCTGCATCGCCCTCACGGGCAGTGCGTTCGCCCAGGAAACCAGACCTCTTCGCATCGGCGTCATCACTTTCCTCTCCGGTCCGGCGGCAGGCCCCTTCGGCGTCCCCGCGAAGAACGCGGCGGAGGTCCTCGCCGAAGCCTTCAACAAGGGCGGTGTCGTCCCCGGTTACGAGCAGAAGGGCTTCGGCGGACAGCCGATCGAGCTCGTGTTCGTCGACGAGGCGGGCGGCCCGAGCAAGGTGGTCACCGAGTACCGCAATCTCGTGAGCCGGCAGAACGTGGACATGGTGATCGGCGTGATCTCCAGCGGCGACTGCCTCGCCGTGGCGCCCGTCGCCGAGGAGATGAAGAAGCTCACGGTCCTGTTCGACTGCTCCACCAACCGGATCTTCGAGGAGGCCTCCTACAAGTACGTCTTCCGCACGACGACGATGGCCACGCAGGAGAACGTCGCGGCCGCCCGCTACATCGCGGACGCCTTCCCCGACCTGCGGAAGTTCTCCGGCATCAATCCGAACTACGCCTGGGGTCAGGACGCCTGGGCCGACTTCACCGAGACGCTGAAACAGCTCCGCCCCCAGGCCGAGATCGCCACGAACGTCACCCCGAAACTGGGCGCCGGTCAGTACAACACCGAGATCTCGGCCCTGCTGGCCTCCAACGCCGAGATGATGCAGAACTCCCTGTGGGGCGGCGATCTCGAGGCCTACATTCTCCAGGCGGCGCCGCGCGGACTGCTGAAGAAGTCCCCCAACATCATCATCTGCGGCGACACGATCCTGGAGCGGCTGGGCAGTCAGCTCTCCGACGGCACCATCATCGGCGCCCGCGGGCCGAACGGGCCCTTCGCGCCGGCCACCAAGCTCAACCAGTGGTTCTCGCGGACGTACCGTGACCAGTTCAAGATGAATCCGGTGTACGCTTCGTATCACATGGCGACCGCGTTCTTCGGTGCCAAGGCAGCGTACGAGAAGGCCCTGAAGACGCGCAAGGCAGCGCCGACGCAGGACGACGTGATTGCCGCTTTCGAGTACCTGAAGTTCGAATCGGTGGCCGGCATCGTCGACATGTCCCTCGGCAAGGGGCATCAGGCGGTGCAGCACGTGCCCTACGGCACGATCCGCATGGTGGGCGGAAAACCGACCCTCACCAACGTGAAGTACTACCCCCCGGAACAGATCAGCCCGCCGGACGGCATGAAGAGCATCGACTGGATCCGCGGAGGATTCAAACGGAAGTGACCGGCCCCCCGGCCGGCGCAGGCCTGACGGGCGATGCCCGTGCCGCCAGCGCTGCCCGGTCCGACCGGTTCCAACAGGGAGCGCATCCGATGGCAGTCAACTACCGAGTCACCGCTGAAGAGATGATCCGAGCCACGGGCGAGCGGGTCACCAACGCCCGCATCGAAATCCTTGCGACCCTCCTGAAGGCCGAGGGCGCGATGACCCACGGGGAAATTGAGTCCCGCCTGGCCCAGGCATCCGGCATCGACCGGGTCACGGTCTACCGGGTCCTGGACTGGCTCACCGAACAGAAGCTCGCGCACAAGATTTCCGGCGACGACCGCGTCTGGCGGTTCAATGTGGCCACCGCGGGCAACGAGCACAAACACGCGCACTTCAAGTGCAACTGCTGCAGCCGCGTGATCTGCCTCGACGACCTCGGCCGGGGCTGGACGCCCGCCCTGCCCGCCGGCTTCACGCCGCAGGAGATCGACCTCACCATCAAGGGTCTGTGTGCGGAATGTGCGCCGGACAACCGGGCCCACGACCCGCGCAAGCACAAGGTCGCCAAGCCCCGGGCACGCCGTCGCGCCGTGAGCGTCTGAAGCGGCTTCGCCCCGCAGTTCGCCCCGTATAATCCGGGGCGATGAACTCTCCCTCTCCTGTCGCCGGCGATTCGCCGGTCCTCGATCGCTGGCGGCAGACGAAAGTCCCCGTTCCCGCGGCCTATGCCGTTGCCGAACGCCGCGCGCGCCTGGTTCTGGTCCTCACGCTCGTCACCATGGTGGCCGAGCTGATCGCCGGCTACGTGACCGGGTCGCTTGCCCTGATGGCCGACGGCTGGCACATGGGCTCCCATGCCGCCGCGCTCGGCATCACGACCTTCGCCTACATCTATGCCAAGCGCAATGCGACCAACGACCGGTTCTCCTTCGGTACCGGCAAGGTCAGCGCGCTGGCGGGGTACTCGAGCGCCCTGCTCCTGGGCGTGGTGGCCTTCCTGGTGGCAACGGAGTCCGTCGAACGCCTGATCGAACCCACGTCGGTGGACTTCAAGGATGCGCTCATCGTCGCGGTGATCGGCCTCGTGGTAAACCTCACGAGCGCCTTCGTGCTGGGCGGCGGCGGACACGGCCACGACCATCACGGCCACTCGCACGGACACTCCCACGGTCATGGACACGGTCACGGGCATGCACGGGAACCGGGGCCGGCCCGCGCACAGCACGACACGCACGAACATCACGCGCACGGCGGGCACGATCACGCGGACCACGGACACGGCGTCCACGACCCTGACCATCACGATCATCACGATCATCACGACCATCACGCCGATGAGTCGAAGGGACACGCCGCGGCCGGGGCGGGCACCCGCAGCCACATCCACCTGGCCGACCACGGTCACGACCACAACCTTCGTGCCGCCTATCTGCACGTCGTCGCGGACGCCCTGACATCCGTCCTCGCCATTGCCGCCCTCACGGCCGGTGCGTGGCTCGGATGGCTGTGGCTCGACCCGCTGGTGGCCTTCGCGGCCGCGCTGCTCATCGCCTGGTGGGCGTGGGGCCTGCTGCGCGGCAGCGGCCGCGTCCTGCTCGACGCGGAAGACTACAGCGAGATGCGTGCGGAGATAGCCCGCATCCTCGAGACCGATACGGACAATCGCATTGCCGACGTCCGTGTCTGGAGTCTGGGAGGCACGGCCCGGGCCGCCATCGTGTCCATCGTGACCCACAAGCCCCGCTCTGCTGCCCACTACAAGCGGCTGATCGAGCATCTGCCCGACCTGTACCACATCACGATCGAGGTCCATGTGTGCGACATCGATCCGTGCGATCTGCACAAATCACTCGAAGCCACGATCACAGGGGAGAAACCAGCATGAAACCGGACCTCGCCGTCCCGGGCAAGCGCGTCCTCGTCACCGCCGGTGCCGGCGGCATCGGCCGCGCCATCGCCACCACCTTCGCCGATGCCGGCGCACGCGTGCACATCTGCGATGTGGACCGGGAGGCGCTGGCCAGTTTCGCGAAGGAACGCCCTGCCATCACCGCCACCTATGCCGACGTGTCGAATCTCGCCGACGTCGATCGGCTCTTCGACGACGTGCGCAAGCATCTCGGCGGACTCGACGTCCTCGTCAACAACGCCGGCATCGCCGGCCCGACCGGGCGCATCGAGGACATCAGGGTCGAGGACTGGGAGCGCTGCATCGCCATCGATCTCAACGGCCTGTTCTACTGCACTCGTCTTGCCATGCCGATGATCAAGGCGGCCGGTGGCGGCAGCATCATCAGCCTGTCGTCGGCTGCCGGACGACTCGGCTTCCCGCTGCGCTCGCCCTACGCCGCCGCCAAGTGGGGCGTGGTCGGGTTCACGGCGAGTCTCGCGATCGAGGCCGGTCAGGACGGCGTCCGCGTGAACTGCATCCAGCCCGGCGTGGTGGAGGGCGACCGGATCGATCGCGTCGCCGCCGCCAAGGCCGAAGCCTTCGGCATCACGGTGGACGAGATGAAGCAGCGCATGGTCGAGAACGTCTCGATGCGCACGATGGTGAGCGCGCAGGACATCGCCAACATGGCGCTGTTCCTCGCCTCCGACGCCGG
>CAZEDA010000392.1:0-3881 GCA_964510915.1 uncultured Rhodocyclaceae bacterium
TCCTTCGCCGTCTTCCCGCCGATGCCGAAATCGGTCTTCGGGATGTCGGTGAACCAGATGCGGATGGTCTCGGGCGGCGCGTTGAATGCCTCGTTGAGCGCCGTGGTCACCTTCTGGATGGCGATGCGCTTCTGCTCCTCGGTACGCCCTTCGAGCAATTGAATGTGTACGAGCGGCATGGCTTGAACTCCTGAATGAAATGACTGCTTTGGAAACTGACAGGTTGCCTCGCGGCACTCACTGCCGGTAGCACCCGTGCTCGATCTCGTCGATGAGCGACGGACGATGCGGCTTCCAGCCCAGCTCCGCTCGGGCGCGCACCGCCTTCACTCGACTGTTGGAACCCATGGTGTAACGCGCCGGCCCTTCACCCCAGACGGCCACCGCTTCCTCGACGGTCATGGCCCGCGTCGCACCGCCGAAACCGAGCATGCGGCTCACGGCCGCGGCGGCATCCCGCATGGCGTTCTCGCCGTTCTCGGCGTAGTAGAAAGCCCCCGCGGGCGCGCGCTCGAGGGCGGCCACGTAGAGGTCGACGAGATCGTCGATGTGAACATTCGACCAGACGTTTCGCCCCGCACCGACGTGACAACCGATGCGGTGCTGCCTGGCAAGGGCGATGAGCCAGGGCACCTGGATGCTGTCGCGGTGCAGGCCCGTGCCTTCGCCGTAGATGAGGCTGGGGCACACGACGAGACTGCGGATGCCGTCGGCAGCAGCGGCCAGCACGGCATCGTTGAGGGCCACGCGTCCCGCCCGCATCGGCAGCGGGTGCACCGGTGTGGTTTCCTCGTAGACCGGTCCCTCGCGTTCGCCGTCCGCCAGATCGGCGACGATGCTGGTGCCGCTCGACTGGAGGAATGTCCTGCCCGTCCCGCGGAGCGCGGCGAGCATCGCATCGACCACCGGACGGTTGTCCGAGTTGGCCGTGTTGATCACGGCATCGGCCTCTGCGGCCGCGCGAGCCACGAGGGTGGTGTCGGCGAGATCGCCGAGAACGGGGGCGATGCCTCTGGCCTCGAGAGCCTTCGCCTTGTCGGGTGTCCGGACCAGACCCGACACGCTGTGCCCCTCGGCAACCAGCCGCGCGGCGATGGAGCCGCCGATGTAGCCGGTCGCGCCGGTGATGAAGACTTTCATGGATGCTCCTCCGTTTGTGACCGCCCTTGAAGGAGAGAGTAACGCGCCCCACGGGCTGCGTCACCGCCTCCCCGGCCCGGGCATGCTCTGCGCTACGTCCTATGGACCACGGCGGAACTGACCGATAATGAGGCCATCCACCGCCTCTTCCTGCCATGAAACGAGAACACCTTTCCCGCGCGCAGACGCTGCTGATCCTGGCGGGCGCCGCCACCATGCTGAGCCTCGCCATGGGCATGCGGCAGAGCTGGGGTCTGTTCCAGCCGCACATCATCCGCGACGTCGGCATCACGGCAGCGGACTTCTCGCTCGCCATCGCCATCCAGAACATCGTCTGGGGACTCACACAGCCTTTTGTGGGCATGTTCGCCGACCGCCACGGCGCGCGACCGGTCGCCGTCACCGGCGTCGCGATCTACGCGTCCGGGCTGCTCTTCGCGCTGTATGCCGATTCCGCCGCGATGTTCACGCTCGGCGCGGGGATCTGCATCGGGCTCGCGCTGTCGTGCACCGCGAGCAACATCGCCATGAACGTGACGGCGCGCACCGTCTCGCCGATGAAGCGCAGCCTCGCGATGGGATCGGTGTCGGCGCTGGGGTCTCTCGGCCTCACGCTCGCCTCCCCGCTCGCGCAGACGCTCATCTCCACCGCCGGGTGGAAGACCGCGATCGTCGGTTTCCTCGCGCTCGTGGCCGTCATGGTGCCGGCTGCGTGGTTCGCCGGCGGCGCGGACCGCATCGAACGCGACCAGGGATCCGGTCCGCCGCAGTCGGTGTCGCAGGCGGTCCGGGAAGCGCTGGGACACTCCGGCTATCTCGTGCTCGCCACGGCCTTCTTCGTCTGCGGCCTGCAGCTCGTCTTCATCACGACGCACCTGCCCACGTATCTGGAGATCTGCGGCATGGACCCGACGGTGGGCTCCACGGCGCTCGCGCTCGTGGGGCTGTTCAACGTCATGGGGTCCTATCTGTTCGGCTGGCTGGGCGGGCTCTACTCGAAGCGCCTGCTGCTGGGCGGCATCTACGTGCTGCGATCCCTGTGCCTGGCGGCGTACTTCTCGCTGCCGCCTACGCCCACCAGCACACTGATCTTCGCGGCCGCGATGGGCACGCTATGGCTGGGTGTCGTGCCCCTGGTGAGCGGCCTGGTGGTGCATCTTTTCGGGCTGCGCTACATGGCCACGCTGTCCGGCATCGCGTTCTTCAGCCATCAGGTGGGCTCCTTCGTCGGCGCCTGGGGCGGCGGGATGATCTACAGCACGCTGGGCTCCTACGAGTGGGCCTGGAAGGGTGCCGTCATCATCGGCATCACGGCCGGGCTGGTACAGATGGGGATGAACGTCCGTCCGACTGCGCGCCGGCTCGCCGAAGCCGTGGCGTAATCAGCGCCAGCCGCACAAGTTCACCCGCCGGAGAGTTTGCGAAGGTAGGTCGCGGCGAGCGATCCGCCCGTACGCCGGTCGAGTTCCGACAGCACCACGTGCGCCAGATCGAACGACTGGAAGAGGTCGTGGGCGAGCACGGCGTACTTGCGCAGCTTGTCGGCATCGAGCAGGTCCAGCCGCATCCAGTCCCGCGCGTAGAGCGCATCGGCCCACAGCAGCTGGTTCATGGGGGCGTCCACGTTGCCGTTCGGAACCATCGGCTTGAACGCCCGCCCGCCATAAGACGCGAAGGTGTGGAACTGAAAGCCGGCCCCGCGCACGAGGGCGTCCACGTCCGCGAACAGGGGCTGCCCCTTGTAGAGCGGGACGAACTCGACTTCCGTCATCACGAACGCCGCGCGCGACAGCGCGCGTGATGCGTTGGACAGCACCGACACCTCGCTGCCCTGCACGTCGATCTTGAAGAGATCCACGTCGTCGATTTCGGGGATGTCGTCGATGCGCACGGTGTCGACCGGATGCGCGGCCACCGGCTTCGTGAGTTCCGCGAGGTTCTGGAAGCGTTCCAGCAGCGGCGTGTTCGGTTCGAACAGCGAGCCGGTGAGACTCCAGTTGGTCTCGTGGAAGGTGGCGCGTCGACCGTCACCGACGAAGTGCGGATGAAACCGGTGCGGCGGTCCGTACTGCGCGTTCAGGGCGTCGCAATGCTCGCGATTGGGTTCGAAGCCGATCAGCCGTGCCCGCCCGGCATCCACCAGCGGCTGATAGACCGGCTGTTCCCCGATGCCGGCTCCCACATCGAGGATGCTGAGCGTCAGCCCCTCCGCGACGAGATCGTAGAGGCTCCACATGATCGTCCCGGCCTGCCTCAGGCGCGCGCGCGGTGCTTCGCGACGGCGTCAGTATTCCACTCCAGGCCGATGCCCGGCGCGGACGAGGGCGTCACGCGACCGTCGACGACACGGATGGGGTTCTGCAGCAACCCGCCGGCGATATCCATCACTTCCAGCCAGTGCGCGGTGGGCGTGGCACACAACAGATGCGTGCTCGCCTCGGCGAAGCAGTGGGACGACATCGGCAGCGCTGCGGCACGCGCGAGCGCGGCGGCTTCCAGCCATCCGGACACGCCGTGGATGAACTGCGCGTCGGGCATCACGAAATCCATCGCCCCGGCCTCGATGGCCGCCTGCATCTCCAGCGGCCCATGGAAGTTCTCGCCGATCTGAATGGGAGTCTGAGCCGCGTCGGCGATGCGGGCGCAGTTGCGGTAGTCCTCCGCGAGGATGGGCTCCTCGATCCAGGTGAGCCCTTCGCCATCGAGCGCACGGCAGCGGGCCAGTGCCTCGTGCACGGACA
>CAZEDA010000393.1:0-3863 GCA_964510915.1 uncultured Rhodocyclaceae bacterium
TGCTGCTGTCCATCGGGATGGTGGTGCTCTACAGCGCGTCGGGGCAGAACTTCTCCCGCGTGGGCGGGCAGCTGGTGAACATGGGCGTGGCGGTGACGGTGATGTGGGTGGCCGCGAACATTCCGCCACAGCACATGGCGCGGCTCGCCCTGCCCGTGTACATCGTGGGCGTCGCGCTGCTGGTCGGCGTGGCGCTGTTCGGCGAGGTGAGCAACGGCGCCCGGCGCTGGCTGCACGTAGGCGTCACGCGTATCCAGCCCTCGGAGATCATGAAGATCGGCGTGCCGCTCACGCTCGCCTGGTACTTCGACCGCTACGAGGCCATTCTCAAGCTGAAGGACTTCGCCATCGGCGCCGTCGTGCTGGCGATTCCGGTGGCGCTCATCGTGAAGCAGCCAGACCTGGGCACGGCGCTGCTCGTGACCTCCGCCGGGTTCTTCGTGATCTTTCTCGCGGGACTCTCGTGGAAGATCCTGATCGGCATCGGCGCCGTCGCCCTCGCATCCCTCCCCGTGCTGTGGGGGATGATGCACGACTACCAGCGCCAGCGCGTGCTGACCATGCTGGATCCGTCACAGGATCCGCTGGGCAGCGGCTACCACACCATCCAGTCCACGATCGCCATGGGCTCGGGCGGTCTCTTCGGCAAGGGCTGGCTCAACGGCACGCAGGCCCGCCTGGACTTCCTCCCTGAGCGCACGACGGACTTCGTGTTCGCCGTCTACTCGGAGGAATTCGGCCTGTTCGGCAACATCATCCTGATCATCCTGTTCGTGCTGGTGATCGGGCGGGGCCTCTACATCGCGGCGAATGCCTCGGTGCTGTTCTCCCGCTTGCTCGCGGGTGCCGTGACGCTCACGTTCTTCACCTACGCCTTCGTGAACATGGGCATGGTGAGCGGGGTGCTGCCCGTGGTCGGCGTGCCGCTGCCGCTCATCAGCTACGGTGGCACATCGCTGGTGACATTGCTCTTCGGGATCGGCATCCTGATGAGCATCCACACTCACAAACGTCTGGTGAAGGGATGACCCAAGACATCGTGGTGCAAGGCGCGCGGCCGTCCGGCCGGCGCCCGGTCGCGGCGGTGCTCGGCGCGTGTCTGGTCCTCGGGGCCTGCTCCACCGTCGACATCGACACCCAGGAGCGCACGGCGTCGCTGCCGCCGTCCGCACCGGCGCCGGCGCAGTCCGCGCCGCCACCGGCACCCACGGGCAAGGGCGGGTACTACCTCGACGACGGCCCGGGTGAGGAACCGCCCCCCGACCTCGATGCCATCCCCGACGCCGTGCCCAAGGTGGAGCCGCTGCTCCCCGGCTCCCTGCGGCCGTACACGGCGATGGGCAACAACTATCTGCCCATGACGCAGCGCGAGCCGTACAAGGTTCTGGGGGTGGCGAGCTGGTACGGCCGCCGCTACCACGGCAAGCCGACGTCGAGCGGCGAGACCTACGACATGTACAAGATGACCGCTGCGCACACGACGCTGCCGCTGCCGAGCTACGCGCGCGTGACGTCGCTGCGGACGGGCAAGTCGGTCGTGGTCCGCATCAACGACCGGGGGCCGTTCCACAACGACCGCCTGATCGACCTGTCGTACGCGGCTGCCCATCGGATCGGGATCGTCCAGGAGGGCAGCGGGCCCGTCGAGGTGGAAGCCATTCTTCCCGAGGGCGTCGCACCGGTGCCGGTGATCCGCGCGGAGCCGCTGCCTCCAGCCGCGCCGACCGTCGCACCGGATGCCGCGGATACACCGTCGGCACCGCCGCCGGCTGCCGACACCGGACAGGAGTACTACCTGCAGTTCGGGGCGTTCTCCAACCTCGCGGGCGCCGAGGAATTCATGCGCAAGCTGCGCAACGACTACCCGAAGCTCGACAAGCCGCTCGCGATCGTCTCGGGCAAGGGACTCTACCGCGTGCAGGCGGGCCCCTTCCCCGATCGCGATTCGGCCAGGCGCGAGGCCGATGCCGCCGCCGCGCATACCGGCTTCCGTCCGTTCCCGACCAAGCGCTGACCGCGCCACTCATTCCGTCCTTCCCTGGAGCCCGAACTTGAACACACTCATCTGCGGTTCCGTTGCGTACGACACGATCATGGTGTTCGGCGACCGGTTCCGGAATCACATCCTGCCCGACCAGCTGCACATCCTGAATGTGTCCTTCCTCGTGCCGGACATGCGACGCGAGTTCGGCGGCTGCGCGGGCAACATCGGCTACTCGCTGCATCTGCTGGGCGGCAAGCCGCTCATCATGGCGACCGTCGGGGCCGACTTCCAGCCCTACGCCGAGCGGCTCGACGGGCTGAAGCTCTCCCGCGCCCACGTCACCCAGGTGGCCGACACCTTCACGGCACAGGCCTTCATCACCACCGACCTCGACGACAACCAGATCACCGCCTTCCATCCGGGCGCGATGATGCAGTCCCACCGCAACCACGTGAAGGATGCGGCCAATGTGACACTCGGCATCGTGTCGCCCGATGGCCGTGACGGCATGATCCAGCACGCGCGCGAGTTCCAGGAGGCCGGCATCCCGTTCGTGTTCGATCCGGGCCAGGGCCTGCCCATGTTCGACGGCAAGGACCTCAATGCCTTCATCGACCAGGCTGCCTATGTCACGGTGAACGACTACGAAGCCAAGCTCGTCGAGGAGCGCACGGGCGAGTCCGCCGAGGCGCTCTCGCGCCGGGTGAAGGCCTTCATCATCACCCGCGGCGGGCAGGGCTCGACGATCTTCGCGGGCGGCAAGCGGATCGAGATTCCGTCGGTCGCACCGCAGGCGGTCGTGGACCCAACCGGCTGCGGCGATGCGTATCGCGGCGGACTGCTCTATGGCATCGCCAACGGCATGGACTGGGAACTCACGGGACGGCTCGCGTCGCTGATCGGCTCGCTCAAGATCGCCACGCGCGGCGCGCAGAACTACGCGTTTACCCGCGACGAGATCGCGGGCAAGTTCCGCGAGGCCTTCGGCATGGCGCCCTGGTAAGAGTCGAAAGCACTCCTTCCTTAACGAAAACTTCACTCCCGCGTCACCGCACCGCAACGCGCTCTTCGTAACGTCGCCTCCATCGGAACTACAGGACGTTCCGCTGCGGAACTTCCTGAACGGGGAGTGCGATGCTGCAAACAGAACTGCGGCGCGGGCGCGCCGAACGGCCGAGGCTTTCGGTCGGTCTTGCAAGAACCGCGGACGAAGTGCGGGAAGCGCAGATCCTGCGCTGGAAGATCTTTGCCGAGGAACTCGGTGCCCGATTGCGCTCGCCGGAACCCGGCGTCGACCGCGACATGGTCGATGCGTACTGCGAGCACCTGATCGTCCGCGACGAGGGAAGCGGCGAGGTCGTCGGCACCTACCGCATCCTGACGGGCCACCAGGCCCGGCGCCTCGGCGGCTTCTATTCGGACGAGGAATTCGATCTCACGCGATTGCGCCATCTCGCCGACCGGACGGTGGAAATCGGCCGTTCCTGCGTGCATCCGGGATACCGCAACGGCGCCACCATCGCCCTGCTCTGGTCCGGCATCGCGCAGTTCATGCAGCAGCACCGCTGCGAATATCTCATCGGCTGCGCGTCGATCGGCATGGCCGATGGTGGACACACCGCCGCAAGTCTCTACAATCGGGTGAGGGATACCAGCCTGAGTCCGATCGAATACCGCGTGTTCCCCCGCTGTCCGCTGCCTCTGGAGCGGCTCGACGACACGCTGCCGGCCGTGATGCCGGCGCTCATCAAGGGTTACATGCGCTGTGGCGCCTACGTCTGCGGCGAACCGGCGTGGGATCCGGATTTCGACACGGCCGACCTGCTCATGCTGTTGCCCCTGTCCCGGCTCGATGGCCGGTACGCGCGGCACTTCATGA
>CAZEDA010000394.1:0-3854 GCA_964510915.1 uncultured Rhodocyclaceae bacterium
GCGTCGGCGTAGCCCGTGATGTCGTAGTGGTGCTCGCGGCAGTTGGCGTTGCCGGTGAGCTGCTCGAAGCGATCCTCGATCCAGCGCACCGGATGCCCGAGCCGCATGGCGAGCCAGCCCAGGCAGATTTCCTCGGGCAGCAGGATGCCCTTGTACCCGAAGCCGCCACCGACATCCGGGGCGACCACGCGAATGCGGCCCTGTTCGATGCCGAGACACTCCGACAGGCCGGACCGGACGATGTGCGGCATCTGCGTGGCCGACGTCACGGTGAGCTGGTCGAGGCGCGAGTCGAACCACGCCAGCACACCGCGCCCTTCGATCGGGGCCATGCTCTGGCGCGCGGTGCGCACGCGACGCGTGACGACGATTGCGGCACGACGCTTCACGTCCGCGAGGTCGTCGTCGACGCGGGTTTCGAGAAAGGCGTTGCGGTCCCAGTGGTCGTGGACGAGGGGCGCGCCGGGTTCCAGCGCCTGCAGCATGTCGGCCACGACGGGAAGCGGATCGAGGTCCACCTCCACCCTCTCGGCGAGGTCCTCGGCTTCGGCGCGGGTGGGCGCCACGCACATGGCGATGGCCTCCCCCACGTGGCGGACCTTGTCCCGCGCGAGCGGATACTGGCCGGCACTGCGGAACCCCGGCAGGCCGGAGTTGGCGACGATGGGCGAGACGCCTTCCAGATCGTCCATGGTGAACACGCGATCGGCGGCATCCGCCGGCTTGCGTACGCCAAGCACCCGCGCGTGCGCCATGGGCGAGCGGACGAAAGCGACTTCCTGCATGCCGACCATCCGCATGTTGGCCACGAACTCCGCACGGCCGCGCAGCAGGCGGTCATCCTCCTTGCGGCGCAAGCGCGCGCCGACACCGAACGGGCGCTTGGCGGACGGCGTGGTGGTGCTCAAGCGCGCATCCTCACGCGGCCTCGGCCATGGGCAGGATCGGCGCCGTCGCCTCGAAGCGGCGACCGGCCCGCAGACAGAACGCCGGCGAGAACATGCGCTCGGCCGTCACCTGGTTGCCCTCGTTGTCGCGGAGCGTCCAGCGGCCCCGCGCATCGTCGAGGACGGACACGTCGGCCACCCGGCCGGGCGCGAGCGACCCGAGGCTGTCCTGCATGCCCAGCATGGCCGCGGCATTCGAAGTGGCCATGGGCACGACGGTCTCCAGCGGCACGCCGAGCGCCACCATGGAAGTGATGGCCCGCACGAGACTGAACTGCGCGGAGCCGAAGAACATGTGCATCTCCGGATCGGGATGGGAGTCGGGCGTGCCGCGCGGCTTGGGGATGCGCGTGTTGTAGCCGTGCATGTCCGCGCCGAGGGTGTCGGGCAGGATGCCGGCTTCCAGCACCAGCTGCGCCACGCGGAAGCTGAAATGCGACCCGTGGCCCACGTCGATCTTCGCGCCGCGGGCGATGGCTTCCTTCACGAGCGGATGGACCTTGCCCGTGACCGACACGAACCCGCCCGGATGCCGGCTGAAAGGATGCGCCAGCACATCGCCGGGCTTCAGGAGGTTCACTACCTCGGAGAAGATGGTGTCAGGGTCCACGACGGCGCCGTCGGCCGCCGGTGGCCAGAGCTGGCCGAAATGGATGTACACGGGCAGCGCCGTCTGCCGGCCGATCTCCGCGGCGAGCTTCATCACGTCCACACCCCAGCGCGAGAAGCCGCCGATCTCGGCATGCGCCTTGATGCCCTTGACGAGGTCGGCGTTCTCCTTCGCGGCGCGCACCGTGGCATCGACGTCCACGCAGCCGGGGCGGTACAGCTCGGGGTAGTAGTGGCCTTCCAGCCCGCCGACGAGATAGGCGGAGAGGAACGCCAGCACATTGGATTGCGAGCGCTCGACCACGTAATGGCGGAACCCCGGGATGGTCATGCAGCTGGGGCCGCCCTGGTCGACGAGCGTGGTCACGCCGGACTGGACGCCGCACATGTCGGGGTCGAGCCCGAAGCGGCCCGTGACGTACTGATAGATGTGCGCGTGGGTGTCGATGAGGCCCGGCAGGACCACCTTGCCCCGGCAGTCGATCTTCGTCACCGCCGACGCGGTGGCATCTGCCGGGAGCACGGCAGCCACCCGGCCATCGCGCACGGCGAGGTGGCGGACGCCATCGACGCCCGAGGCCGGATCGATGACACGGCCGCCTTCCAGCAACAGATCGTATTCCGCCATGGGTGCTCCTTGCTCAGCGATCGGTTCGTGCCGGGACGGTAGCGCACCGCCCGCCGCACCGGAAGAGGGGGCACCACGATGGTGCCACATGCTCGGCCGCGAGGCACCCCCAGCCCCGCGATGACGCGTGCGCCGGAATCAGCGGGCGAATCCGCTGCGGATCCAGTCCTCGATCTTCACGCCCTGGGGCGGATTGGCGGCCGTCGCGACGCCGTTGACCCGCCCGCCTCGACCGGGATCGCCCAGCGTCGTCTCGCCACTCTGCGATTTACATCACCGGGCATCGACCCTTGGGGAGCCGCCAAAGACTTGCCCGCCTCGTCAGGCCGCAGCGTCCCTGCGCCGCATCCGAAGAGCACGCACCATGAGCGCCACGACGGCCAGGTTCAAGGCGAGCAGCGCTACCGACAATATCGAGGGGCTGTGAATCAGCTCCGCGACTTCAAATGGCACGTACACAGCCCCGCTCAGGGCCGCCAGCACTTCCGCCCAGGCGCGCGACCTGTACAAGCCATACGCTTCGACAAGGCGAAGCATCGAGTACGCAATTGCTCCAGCCGCGAGCTGCCACAGGCGTGCATCGTTCACGTGAGCCGTCGCGTCGACAAGAATCTTGGGATACCTGGATGCCGGATTCAGGTGAGCGTGCTCGATGACAAGGGAAGCCATCCGATGCACATCGTGGTGAATCAGAGCCAGCAACCCGGACGCCGCAAGCAGGACCACGACACCCTTCAGACACTCGATGACTGCGATGAAGCGAACGGCCCTAGAAGATCGCATAGGCGATGATCGCGCAGATGGCGCCCATCAGGGTCAAACCAAAGAGGAAGAGAATGTCCACCAGCACGCGCAAGCGACGGCGAACGACCGCCTTCTTCGATTTGAAGGACCAGAACGCCAGGAAGACGCATAGGACGAACAGAACTGCCGCGACTGCAAGAAGGTCGTCGCCCAGCGTCTGCACATTGGTCTGCGCCGCTACCAGTCGAAGCAGACCGATTGCGGTGAGACACACGCCGACCATGGCCGATGAGACCGTAAAGACGTGCATCGTGAGATCGTACTCACGAGTCTCGCTGTTGGCTTGAGAGTTCATGTTGGAGAACAGTTCAGCATATCGAAGCAGAAGAAAGAGCTGCCCGCGCGGCCAGCAGCTATCGATGATACGTTGACTGTGACCGCTGCATCATTTCCCTGGCGATCAGCCGCGCCTTGTCGTCGGGGCGGTACGTTTCATACCACTCGATTGACACCGCCTCCAGTCCTGGCACCTCGACGAACGCCTGCTGTAAGCCAGCGCGAAGCCTCGCCCGGTCGCTTTCGGTCGTGATGCCGTACGCCACGAAGATGACCAGACCATGCCGCGCGGCGCGGAAAGCGTAGGTCTGCGCTTCCGTCGTCGACTTCGTGTCGGTCTGAAAGGGAAGGTTGCCGTAACGGGATGCGATGGACTCCGCGGCCCTTTGCGCGAGGGCCCGCTCTCGGGCAGAGGGTTTGTCCCAGACCGCGTAGACCACGACCAGGGCGAAACCGAGAAGGGCCAAGAAGAGGTAGCGCATGTCTGCCCGGAGAATCACGCCTCGTAGAGCTTCCTGACGATCGCGCGGTTCGGCTTGGCCTCGTCAAAAAGCAGATCCACCTGGTCGCCCGGCGTCAACGCCAGAACA
>CAZEDA010000395.1:0-3853 GCA_964510915.1 uncultured Rhodocyclaceae bacterium
TCTCCCAATCCTTCGCGAATCGTCGCGCGTCGAACACCGGTGTCGTAACGAGATGCTCCCGCAGACCCGCGCGCAGTTCCGCAAGACCTTTGCGGACGCGGGGATCGGGCGATGCGGCGCGGATGGCCTTGGTCAGATACTGTTCCTTCGATCGTGCGATCCAGTCGGGCAACCCCGCCGCCGCGAGCAGGCCTTCGCCCTGCCGTCCGAGCATGCCCGGCTGTGCGAGCGTGAGCGTCGGCACGCCCATCCACAGCGCTTCACACGTCGTCGTCCCCCCGGGATAGGGAAAGGTGTCGAGCACCACGTCGACCTCGGCGTAGCTCGCGAAGTAGCTGTCGCGCGCCACCGAACCGAAGAGACGCAACTGCGCACTCGGAATCCCCGCATCGAGCAGACGCTTCACGAAACGCTCGCGCGGTTCGGGTCGAGTGAGCGGTGCGCTCTGCAATCTCAGGACGGCATGGGGACACGCGGCAAGCACCTGCGCCCACAGCGCGAGTACCTCGTCGTTGATCTTCGCGAGATCCTGAAAGCAGCCGAAAGTGAAGTGGTCCGCCGTGGCCGCGGGCGGCGGGCTCACGGCCGGGGCATTCGGGGGCGGCGCAAAACACAGTCGCGTGTGCGGCAGCCGCTCCACCTTCTCCACGAACCACTTCTCCTCGCCGGGCGGCACGCACACCGGGTCCGCGAGGACCCAGTCCATCGTCGGCAGACCCGTGGTGGCAAAGTAGCCGAGCCAGCTCACCTGCACCGGCGCCGGCCTGCGCGCGAACAGCGGCAGGCGGTTGAGCGCGCTGTGGCCCGCGAGATCGACGAGCACGTCGATGCCGTCCGCAACGATGCGGGCTTCGAGCGTCTCGTCGTTCCACGTGTCCACGTGATGCCAGCCTGCAAAGCGGGCACGCAGCCGCGCGGACAGCTCGTCGTCGGTCGGATGATTCGAGTAGGCATGGAACTCCAGCGACGTGTCGCCGAGCCCGCGAAACAGGGTCTCGAGGAAGTAACCCACGGGATGCGTTCGCAGGTCACCGGATACGAACCCCACGCGAATCCGGCGCAACGGATCGAACGTGACATTCCACGCGGACCGCTGCGCCACGCTGGCACACAGCGTTTGCCCAAGTTCGCGTGCAACGGCCAGGCGCGTCTCCGGGGAGCAGTCGGGCAGGTACTGCAGGCAGAACACCAGGTTGTTCATCGCGCCCTGATGGGCCGGTGCGAGTCGCAGCGTCTCGCGGTACGCGGCGCAGGCCCGATCGAACTGCAACCGACCCTGCCACAGCACGCCGATGTTGAATCGGGTCTGCGCGGCATCGGGTTCGAGTTCGAGGGCGCGTTCGAACGACGCCAGCGCGTCGTCCATGCGGCCCCGATCCATCAGCACCATGCCAAGGTTGTGATGCGCGCCGGAAAGATCGGGGGAAAGTGCCAGTGCCTTGCGCAGGTGCGCTTCCGCCTCGTCGAGGCGGCCCGTGCGCTTGTACATCAGCCCGAGATTGGTGTGGCCCTCGGCGTAGGCCGGGTTGCGTTCGACGAGCTGCAGCCAGATCTGCTCGGCCTGGACTTCGCGATGGGTCTCGGCAGCGAGGATCGCCTTGAGACACAGCCCCGTCCAGCTCTGCGGGGCACGCGCCAGATGCTGGTCCAGCGCCCGATCCGCGCCGTGCAGGTCCCGACGGCGGAACAGGTCGACGGCGCGCTCCAGCCATTCGGCCGTGGGCCGATCGAAGACGTCCTCGCTGGTGGTCGTCGGCGGCCGGGATCGGGAAGGCTTGCGGGTCATGAAACCTGGAGACGGCTCGCCGCCGGGCGGCGGGTGTCAGACGCCGAGATACCGGTGCCAGATGCCGTGATCGGCATCGAGGGCCTCGGACGTGCCCGACCACACGACGCGACCGCGCTCGATGATCGTGTGGTGGCGTGCGAGGGCGATCAGCCGCTGCACGTACTTGTCGATGACGAGGATGGTCTGGCCCTGCGCGCTCAGCGTATGCAGGCACTGCCAGATCTCCTCGCGCACGAGCGGGGCGAGACCTTCCGTCGCTTCGTCGAGCACCAGCAGATGCGGATTGGTCATCATCGCGCGGCCGATGGCGAGCATCTGCTGCTCGCCGCCCGAGAGCTGGTTGCCCATGTTCCGGCGCCGCTCGGCAAGACGGGGAAAGAACTGATACACGCGCTTCAGATCCCACGGAGTGGCGGAGCCGCGCCGGTTCGCGCCGAAGGCCTTGAGGTTCTCCTCCACCGAGAGGTTGGGGAAGATCTGCCGACCCTCCGGCACCACGGCGATCCCCGCGCGGGCGATGGACTCCGTCGCACGGCCGTCGATGCGCTCCCCGCGGAAACGGATGCTGCCGCCGCTCGGCGCGATGAGGCCCAGGATCGATCGGATGGTGGTCGTCTTGCCCATGCCGTTGCGGCCGAGCAGTGTGGCGACCTCGCCCTCGCGGATGGCGAGCGACAGCCCGAACAGCACCTCGGTGCCGCCATAGCCGGCGTGGAGATCCTCGATTTCGAGAATGGCACTCATGCGCCGACCGCCTCGTCGCCCAGATACGCGCGCCGTACTTCCGCATGGTTGCGGATCTGCTCCGGCGTTCCGGTGGCGATGATCTTGCCCGCCACGAGGACCGAGATGCGTTCGGCGAGGCGGAACACGGCATCCATGTCGTGCTCCACCAGCAGCAGCGAGCAGTCCGCGCGCAGCGATTCGATCAGCGCGACCATGCGTGCGGATTCCTCGGGACCGAGCCCCGCGAGCGGTTCGTCCAGCAGCAGCACGCGCGGTCGTGTGGCGAGCGCCAGCGCGATCTCCAGCCGCCGCTGCTCGCCGTGGGCCAGCACCGAGGCGCGAGTCTCCAGACGGTCCTGCAGGTCCACTCGCTTGGCGAGCCGCTCGGCTTCATCGAACAGCGCGCCTTCGTCTCTCGCGGGGGCGAAGAAGCGGAAGCTGGAACCGGAGCGCGCCTGCACCGCGAGCGCGAGGTTGTCCCGCACGCTGAATCCGCGGAACAGACTCGTCACCTGGAACGACCGGGCGAGTCCTCGCGCGACGCGCTCGTGCATGCTGAGCCCGGTGATGTCCTGACCCTGCAGGCGGATGTGTCCGGCATCCGGCGCGAGCGTGCCGGAGATCTGGCTGATCAGCGTCGTCTTCCCGGCGCCGTTGGGGCCGATCAGGGCATGCAGCTCGCCCTGCCCCACGGCGAGGTCCACGCCGTCGGTCGCCGCGAGACCGCCGAAGCGCTTGACGAGCCCGCCGATGACCAGGAGGTCAGACACGGCTGCGTCTCACGGCCAGCGTGGCGATGCCGTTCGGCGCGAACAGCACCACGGCGACGAGGACCGCGCCCACGTAGAACTGCCAGTGGGTGGTCATGTCGCCCACGAATTCCTCGAGCAGCAGCAGCACGGCCGCGCCGATGGCAGGCCCCAGGAAGCTGTGGACACCGCCCAGGATCACCATGATGAGCAGCATCCCCGACTGGTGCCAGTTGAGGAACGCGGGGCTCGCCATGTCGTTCTGGTTGGCCGCGAGTGCACCTGCCAGGCCCGCCACCGCGCCCGCGATGACGAACGCCACTAGCTTGTGCCGGAACACCGGGAAGCCCACGGCCTCCATGCGGATCTCGTTCTCCCGGATACCCTGCAGCGTGCGGCCGAAGCGGGAGTTGACCACGCGCCAGAGCACGGCAATCGACAGCACTGCGAGGATCAGCGCCACGTAGTAGAAGGTGGTGTCGGACTTGAGGCTCAGGCCGAAGCCGAGCGCCGAGCGGGACTCCAGCGCGAGGCCGTCCTCGCCCCCGTAGGTCTTCATCGAGACGAACACGTAGTACATCATCTGCGC
>CAZEDA010000396.1:0-3851 GCA_964510915.1 uncultured Rhodocyclaceae bacterium
TCTCGGTTTGCTGCCGCTGCTGGTTTACCTGAGGACGCCTCCACGGAGGTTACGAGAGGCCTGATACGCGACATCGTCGGATTCCACTTGCGACGCCGTCTGCACCCAGGCCAAACCTGTGCGGCCGGCCCGAGTGTCTGATCTTGCATGCGCTCAAACGCCCCCCAGCCTCGCCCCCCTGAGGAAGCGGCCGCCGTATCGCTTGACGGTGGGCGGCGTGCGGTCGGTGTACCGCCGTAAACGGCCGGGCCGATGATCTTCATCATCGCGACGGGGCAAGCGGGCAAAGGGGCGCGGCGGATGCGTTCGCGACTTTACGGGCGGGAGACGACCCGCAATCACCAACACTCGGGCACGATCGGCCACCCCACTTCGCATCCGCTGAATCCCGACGGGCACATGCATTGCTGCGCACGTTCGACTGCAGCGTCTCGATCGCGTCGTCGCAACGCGGCCCCGAATCGTCCGAAAAATGTCGAACGTTTTCAGGGGCCCTTGCCTGCGGCGTGTTCGTTCTCGCACCGTGGTGGGTGTCGGGATTTCTGACGCCGTGGCGATCGGTTAGGCCGTCCTCACCAGACGGCAAGACAAGAATCACAACGAAAACAAGCCGGACCGTGCGTCGATGCGGCCGGCATCGAGTCCAGACCAGGGAGATGTTGATGATCAAGATCGCGGCCGCCGTTGCGACCACTCTCATTGCCATGGGCAGCCTTTCCGCCCAGGCCGCCGACACACTGTATTGGACTGAAGTCGGTCCTTCCACGCAGCCGTTCCGGTCCGGGCCCGGCTTCATCAAGTCCGGTACGCTGCCCGGTGGCGCCACCAGCGCGATCGTCAGCGGCGCGACCAACGTGAAGAGTCCGAACGGCGTCGAGTTCCTCGACGGACGCCTCTACTGGACCGACCCCGGCCTCGGCACGATCAATTCGGTCAAGCCGGACGGCAGCGATATCAAGGTCTACGGGAACGGCACGCTCAACCCCTACGACATCGATCTGGTGGGGTCCACGCTTTACTGGACAGACCAGAATGCCAATCAGATCTTCACGATCGACACGCTCGCCAGCCCTGCCGTCTCGACCCTCCTGTTCGGCGGCCTGGACAAGCCAGTCGGGATCGACGTGGTGGGTACCCAGATCTACTGGAGCGAGGTCAGTTCCTCTGGCCGCATCCGCCGGTCCGACCTTGACGGCTCCAATGCCATCACCGTGCTGAGCGGCGCTCAGTCCTATGACTTCGAAGTCACGGACCAGTACATCTATCTCGCGACGACCTTCGGCGACGTCAAGCGCGCCAATCTCGACGGCACCGGTCTCGTCACTCTGGCCTCGGGTCTGGGCCTGGCCAATGGCATCGACGTGACCGACGACGCCATCTACGTGTCGCAGTTCCAGTTTCCCTCGCAGATCGTTCGCATGGATCTCGACGGCAGCAACCTCACGCAGGTGTACGGTGCGCCGGCCGACGGTACTGTGGTGCGCGGTGTTGCGGTCCTGGTCGCCGTGCCGGAACCCTCGACCATGGTGCTCTCTGCGCTCGGCCTCCTCGGTGTCGCAGCGGTCGCCCGCCGCCGCAGCTAGGCGGACTGGCCCCCTGCCACCAAAGCAAAACGCCCCGTAAAGGGGCGTTCTGCTTTTGATGCTGCCAGCGCGCAACAGCACTCACTCGACTCGGTCACCTAGGCACTCCCCCGCGCCTCCATGAGTTCGCGCAACAGCGGGTTCGGAAACTTCCGGCTCGGCGTGATGGCGTAGAAGCCCTCGCGAATCTCCGGCACCCGCGCGCGTTCCACAAGCACCTTCTGCTGCAGTTCGTCCCGCACGACCACCGGCGGCACCAGCGTGACGCCGGGGCACTCCCTCGCCAGCAGCCGCAGCATGGCCATGTCATCGACCTCCGCCAGGATGATGGGACGGATGCCGGCCTGGTCCAGCAGCAGATCGAAACTCGCCCGCATGCTGCTCTGCGCGCTCGGCAACACCACCGGCACGGTGCGCAGATCCTCCGGGAACTTGAGCTTGCGTCCGCCGCGCACGGGTCGCCCCACGAGACTTACCGGCTGCTCGCCTACCCGATGGCTATGCCAGGTAGTGCCCGCATCGCGCGGTACCGCGCTATTGGACAGCACGACATCCAGCGTGTGGGCCGACAGCTGCGCCAACAGCTCGCGCAGGCTACCCGAGCGGATCACCAGCTCGACGTCGTCGCGGTCGAGCAGCGGACGCACCCACTCGAGCTGGAAGTTGCGCGAAAGCGTCGCGACCGCGCCCACCCGCAGCACGGCTCGGCCGGACGCGGCCGTCCCGCGCAACGTGCTCACCAGTTCCTCACCCGTGCGGAAGATGGTATCCGCGTAGTCGAGCGTGATGCGGCCGGCCTCGGTGAGTGTCAGGCGCCGGTTGCCTCGCTCGAAGAGCGGATGACCGAGACGCTCCTCGAGCTGGCGCAACTGCACAGACAGCGCGGACTGCGACACGTGAAGCCGCTCCGCGGCGCGCGTGAGGCTGCGCTCGTGCGCGATGGCCCAGAAGTACCGCAGGTGATGGAAGTTGAGCGATGCCATGGCCATCGTTCTACTGGAACGAACGAAAAGTTTCAATACTTGAACTGGAAGGAATGGATGGCGGACTCCAGAATGCGCGCCGTCATGCAACCCGCTGGCGAACGCGTGGTGCCCCGTCAGGGCTGCCCCACTGTTCGAGCCGGCGGGATGCGCCCCACTCCGCCAGGAAACACCCATGGACCCGAAACTGCTGTCCAGCCTGATGGATCCCGCGATCCTGTTCTTCTTCTTCGGCCTCGTCGCCGGCGCCCTTCGCTCGAACCTGGAAATCCCCCCGGCCATCGCGAAGTTCCTTTCGCTGTACCTGCTGCTCGTCATCGGCTTCAAGGGCGGCGTCAGCATGGCTGCCACGGGCTTCACCTCGGCAATGGGCTGGGCACTGCTCGGCGCCATCCTCCTCGCCTTCGTGATTCCGGCGTGGTCGTTCGGCGTGCTTCGCACGCGACTCAGCGCGTTCGACGCAGCCGCGATCGCCGCCACCTATGGCTCGGTGAGTGCCGTCACATTCATCACAGCGAACGGCTTTGCAGAGCGACAGGGCCTGCCGGTCGGCGGTCACATGGCCGTCGCGCTGGTGATCATGGAGTCCCCCGCAATCATCATGGCCGTGCTGCTCGCGAACATGGTGCGCACCCGCCAGGCAGCCGCCGCCGGCGGAGGGCTGGCCGGCCCCGTAAAACTCGGCAAGGTGTTGCACGAAGCCTTCACCGACGGCGCGCATCTGCTGCTGATCGGCAGTCTGCTCGTCGGCTTCATCACGGGCGACTCGGGCAAGAAGGTGCTGGAGCCCTTCACCGCTCTGCAGAAGGGCATCCTCGCGTTCTTCCTGCTGGACATGGGGCTTCTGGTCGCGGCCCGCGCCCGCGATCTGCGCGAGAACCGCGCGTTCCTGACAGCGTTCGGGCTCACGGCGCCGCTCATCAACGCTGCCCTTGCCGCGGTGCTTTCGAAGTCGTTCGGCCTGAGTCTGGGCGATGCCTTCCTGCTATCGGTGCTCGCGGCCAGCGCGTCGTACATCGTGGTTCCGGCGGTCGTGCGCTACGCGATCCCCGAGGCCAATGCCAGCCTCTACTTCGGCATGTCGCTCGTGGTCACCTTCCCCTTCAACATCGTCGTGGGCATACCCCTGTACCACGGGGCGCTGTCCCGCTTCTGGAGCTGACGTCATGACACCGGTCAAACGCATCGAAATCGTGGTACCAGAACATGTATTGCGCGAGGTTCTCGCCCTCGTGGACCGGCACGACCCCGGGGGCTACACCGTGACTCGCGGTCTGTCCGGCAA
>CAZEDA010000397.1:0-3850 GCA_964510915.1 uncultured Rhodocyclaceae bacterium
CCGTCCAGCACGCGCAGGCTGCGGTTCACCTCGATGGTGAAGTCCACGTGTCCGGGGGTGTCGATCACGTTGACCTGGTAGCCCTTCCATTCGGTGGAGACGGCCGCGCTCTGGATGGTGATCCCGCGCTTGCGCTCCTGCTCGAGGTAGTCGGTGGTCGTGCTGCTCTTGCCGTCCTTGGTGTCGTGCACGTCGACGATCTGGTGCTTGCGGCCGGTGTAGTACAGAACCCGTTCCGTGGTCGTCGTCTTGCCCGCATCGATGTGAGCGATGATGCCGATGTTTCGGTATAGCTCGAGCGCCTTCTGCCTTGCCATGGTTTCGCCTTTTCTGAGGGGAGGGATCGCCCGACAGGGGGCGAAAAACCCGCGATTTTAGCCTCGTTTTGTGTTATTTGCCCGCGGGGGGCCAAGAATCCTTTTTGGCCCCCGTTTGGACCGGTCCGGAACGGGCCGGGAAAGTTCGGCGCGCAAGAGCGCCGTGGGGCGGTCGCGCTACCGGCGCGGCACCGACGCAATCAGCGAATCCACCTCGGGCGCATCGGCTTCCACCGCGGCAACGGCGACCTTGGCGACAGTGTCGAGGTGATCGATGACCGAGCCGACGCCGCGCAACGCCAGCATTTTTGCGTACTTGATTCCGGGGTTGCTGGTCGCGAAGCGCATCGCCCCCGGGTCCTTCGAGAAATTGCGTACCGCAAAGGGTTCGCGATTCCACCAGACCGACTGGAGATGCTCGATTTCCGCCCGCGTGTCGGCCATCGTGTACTGGATGCGGTCGGTCATCGTGTAGTTGGCCATCACCGTCTCGCCCACCATCAGGAGTTCGATCGTGACGCGCTGCTCGCGGCCGCCCGGCGTCGCGAAATGATTCGCCAGTTCGTCCGCCTCCTCCGCATTCAGAAGGCGATCGGCCTCCTTTGCCCAGGCGGCGTGGAACCACTCGGGATCGTCGATGCGGCTTGTCACGATGGGCGGCACTCGCGCCATCAGTGCCCGTTCGGCCGCAACCCACTCCGGCGAGGCCGGCGACCAGTTCCGGCCTAGTCCGGCTGCGGCGCCCTGACGGGCGAGACGGGCTCGGGCGGCGCGCAAGGCCGCCTGCTTCACGTAGAGACGCCCGATGGCGATCGAGATTTCGGGGTCATGGCTCCGTGCGAGGCGCTGGACCGCGTCGTCCTTGAGGGCGTCGGCGTAACTTGTCGTTGGCGTCGTCAGAACGAGCGAGCAGGCCGCCGCCAGCAGTACGAATGTGTGCCGGATGCGGCGGATCGCCGTTCCGATCAGGGTGTTGCTCATGGTCTTCGGGGTTCCTTCAGTCATCGGAAGCCGGATGGTAGTCCACCACGAGCACCCCATCGAGGACGGGCTTCAGCCGGGCGACGAAGGCGAGATGCGCCGGATGCGGCAGGTAGTCGTCGCGCGCGGCGGCGTTGCGGAACGTGAGCAGAAAGCAATGCGTGAAGCCCTGGTCGAGTCCTTCCGCGCTGTGATTGCGTCCCCACTCCAGCGCCGTGATGCCGTCGATGTGCTGCGGCAGTTCGCGGAACATCGTCTCGATCCTCCTGACCTCCATCTCGGGCGCGTCGGCGCGAAACCGGAACAGCACGAGGTGGCGAACCGGATTCTCTTCCGCCGAGCGAGAGCCGCGCGTGGCGTCTGGTGTGGTCATTCAGGCTGACTCTCGTCCAGGAACGCCCGGAGCACTCGCACCACCAGAGCATGATCGTCAGCCTGCGGCAGGCCGGAAACCGCCACCACGCCGACGACGCCGACATCGCGGACGATGACCGGAAACCCCCCGCCTGCGGCGGCGTAGAGATCGGGGTCGAGGCGGCTCTTCTGCTCGAATGTCGTTCCCTGCGCACGGAACATCGCGCCGACGTGGAACGAACTCTTGCCATAGCGCGTGACGACCCGCTTCTTGCGTTCCAGCCACGCATCGTTGTCGGCCGAGGTGCCCGGCAAGGCCAGGTGGAACAGCTGCTGACCGTTGCGACTGATGTCGATCGTGATGGCCTTGCCCTCGGCGCGGGCGACTTCGGCAAGTCGCAATCCGAGGGCGATGGCGACGTCGTTGGTGAAGCGCCGGAACTGAAGCTGTGCTTCTTCCTCGCGGAAGGTCGTGAGGGGGTCGTGGGTATCACTCATCGTCGCGGGTCTCGGAGGCGAACAGACGGTCGATCACCTGCTGGTTGGCGCGCGAGCTCTCGAGGGGGAAGTGCAACTCCGCGCCGCCGTGGACGGCGTCCGCGAAGTTCTCGACCATCAGCTGGTACTGGTTCACGTGCGGAAAGAACCATTCACGCGTCTCGGCCTGGCCGTCGAGGCGCAGGACCACGCGTGCCTGATCGTACTTGCCGGGGTTGAAGGGCGCGTCCAGGCGCAGCCATCCGAGCTCGCCGTGGAAGACCATGTGCTGCCTCGCCGCCGACTGGGTGCCGCAGTAGAAGCTCAGGTCGAAGCCCGGAAAGCGTACGTTGCAGAGCGCATGACGGTCCGTGCCGAACACGGGGTCCCGGTCGAAGCGCGCGCTTGCGGCCCGCGGTTCCAGCCCGGTCGCGATGCGGGTCGTCACCACCGGATAGACGCCGATGTCGCGCAGCGCACCGCCTCCCAGCGCCAGGGAATTCTTGATGCTTTCGGCATTGTGATTGCGATAGGTGAAGCTGCCCTCCACGAGCCGCAGCGCGCCGAGGGTGCCCTCGGCCAGCAGCTTGCGCACGAGATGCCACTGCGGGTGATGCGCCACCATGAAGGCTTCCGCGACCTGGAGGCCGAGGCGGTCGCGATCGCCGATCAGCAGGGCGATGTCGGCGGCTTCCAGCGCGAGCGGCTTCTCGCAGAGGACATGCTTGCCGTGTTCGAGCGCCCGGCGCGCCCAGGCGACATGCGAACTGTTGGGCGTGGCGATGTACACGGCATCGACATCGGGACGGGCCAGCAGGGCGTCGTAGTCGTCCAGCGCGTGGGGGATGCCGTGGCGTTCGCATGCCGCTTCGGCCCGGGCGCGGTCCCGCGAGGCCAGGGCGACGACGGTGCCGCTCCGGGACTGGAGGATGGCGGGGATGACCTGCTCACGCGCGATTTTCGCGGCGCTCAGGATGCCCCAGCGCAGTCTCGTCATGGTTGCCCGTCCGCGTAGGGAGGGTGGAGGTCAGGGTTCAATGGCAGCTCCTGCGAAACAGGGAATCCCGAATCGTACCGCCGTCTCGGAAACGCCGGTGTCCGGCGGACGCCGCAACGCCTTCTCCCTCCCGGGCCGGCGAGGCATACTCGTCATCCCTCTGCAGCCAATGGTGCGCCATGGATACCCCTATGTCACTCGTCGAACGTCTGAAGGCCGTGCTAGGGCCGGGCGACCTCCTCACGGAGGCGGACGAGATGGAGCCCTACCTCGTCGACTGGCGCCGACGCCTTCGGGGGCGGGCAAGCTGCGTGGTCCTGCCCCGGTCCACGGAGCAGGTTGCTGCCGTGCTCCGCGTCTGCGCCGATCTGGGAGTGGCGGTAGTGCCCCAGGGCGGGAACACCGGGCTGTGCGGCGGCGCCACACCGGCGGCCGAAAGTGCTGCTGTGCTGGTCTCGCTGAAGCGCATGAACCGCATCCTCGCGATCGATCGTGACAACAACACCATCACCGTCGAGGCCGGCTGCGTGCTCCAGCAGGTTCAGGAAGCGGCGGAAGGCGTGGACCGCCTCTTCCCGCTCAGCCTCGGTGCCGAGGGAAGCTGCATGATCGGCGGCAACCTTTCCACCAACGCCGGTGGTGTACATGTCCTGCGCTATGGCAACACGCGTGACCTGGCGCTGGGATTGGAAGTGGTCCTTCCCGACGGGCGCGTGTGGAACGG
>CAZEDA010000398.1:0-3835 GCA_964510915.1 uncultured Rhodocyclaceae bacterium
AGCATCGTGCCGACGGTCACGCCGCGGAACAGATGGGAGCGTTCCTTCACCCATTCGAAGAACTCGTGGATGCGATCGGAGGTGACGCGCTCCTCGGCGACGCGCTGCATCTCGAGCCACGTGCCGTTGATCACCTCCCACATCTCGGACGTGAGGCTGCCGCGCACGGCCCGGGCGTTTTCCCGCGCTTCCCGCGCGCACGAGAAGATGCTCGAGGAGTTGTCCGGATCGAGCACCATGTACCGCAGCACGCCGGCGGCGTTCACCTGGCTGTAGCGTCCGGTGAAGGGATACAGCGTCCCGGTGATGTTGAGCGGCGCGAACCATTCCTGGTCGGCGAGTCGCGGCTCCTTCGGCACGAGCGACATGCGATAGGTGACATCGAGCATGCGCGCGGTGTTCTCGGCGCGCTCGACATAGCGAGCCATCCAGTAGAGGTTGTTGGCGGTGCGGCTCAGCATGGCGGGCGGTCGGAAAAGAAATTGTTTCGGTACGTCATTCGAGCACCCACGTGTCCTTGGTACCCCCGCCCTGGGAGGAATTGACCACCAGGGAGCCCTCCCGCAGGGCCACGCGGGTGAGTCCGCCCGGGCACATCACGATCTCCTTGCCGGAGAGGACGAAGGGGCGCAGATCGATGTGGCGCGGGGCGATGCCCTGGTCGACGAAGATGGGACATGTCGACAGGGAGAGCGTCGGCTGGGCAATGAAGCTTTCCGGGTTGTCGAGGATGCGCAGGCGATACGCTTCGCGCTCGCGCTCGGTGCTGGTCGGGCCGATCAGCATGCCGTACCCGCCCGACCCGTGGACTTCCTTCACGACGAGTTCGGCAAGGTGCGCGAGGGTGTAGTCCAGGTCTTCGCGCTGACGCAGCTGGTAGGTCGGCACGTTGTTGAGGATCGGCTCTTCCGACAGGTAGAAGCGGATCATCTCCGGCACGAACGGGTAGATGGACTTGTCGTCCGCGATGCCCGTGCCCACCGCGTTGCACAGGGCGACCCGGCCGCGCCGATACGCGTTGACCAGACCGGGCACGCCGAGCACGGAATCGGGCCGGAACGCCTTGGGATCGAGGAAGTCGTCGTCGATGCGGCGGTAGATCACGTCCACACGCCGCGGACCGCGGGTCGTGCGCTTGTAGACGATGTCGTCCTCGACGAACAGGTCGGCGCCTTCGACGAGTTCGATGCCCATCTGCTGCGCCAGGAACGCGTGCTCGAAGTACGCGCTGTTGAACTGGCCCGGCGTGAGCAGCACGACCGACGGACTCTCGACATGGGACGGCGCCACGGAGCGCAGCGTGTCCAGAAGCAGATCGGGATAGTGCTCCACCGGTGCCACGGATTGCTGTGCAAACAGCTCCGGCATGAGCCGCATCATCATCTTGCGGTTCTCGAGCATGTACGACACGCCCGAGGGAGTCCGAAGGTTGTCCTCCAGCACGTAGTACTCGCCCGCTCCGGCCCGGACAAGATCGATGCCGGCGATGTGCGCATACGTGTTGTTGGGCACGTCCACGTCGACCATCTCGGGCCGGTAGAGCTTGTTTTTCAGGACCCGCTCTTCGGGAATGCGCCCGGCGCGGAGGATGTCGCGACCATGGTAGACGTCGTGCAGGAAGGCATTCAGCGCCTGCACCCTCTGCCGCAGGCCGCGCTCGAGCATCTTCCACTCCTCGCCCGGGATGATGTGCGGGAGCATGTCGAAGGGGATCAGACGCTCGGCGCCGGCTTCCTCGCCGTAGACGGCGAAGGTGATGCCGACGCGATGAAACAGCATGTTTGCCGCTTCCCGCATCCGCGTGATCCGTTCGGGCGGGGTGGTTTCGATCCAGCGGGCTAGCGACCCGTAGTGCGGGCGGACCTGCCCGTCGGGCAGGTGCATCGAGTCATAGTGTTTCGAGTAGGGCATGAGCCGCGTCTGCGGTGGGGATGGCATCAGGTTGCACCTCTCTGGCGCAACCCATGTGCCATGCACGGATATGCCCGCAAGATTATGTTTATGTGAATTTTTATCTCCCCCGCCCCGGATGCGCCCAATAAAGCGCACCACGAGTGTGCGCCCTTCGGGACGAGCGCACCACATCGAGCGACGCGAGGCAGCGGCGGCGGCTCGCCACCGACGGAGCCGCCTTGGGACGGTCCGCACAACCTGCGCGGACCTTCCCTAGCTAGCCAGCCAGCCGTCCGGTCACACGCACCACCTCGGCAGCGAGCCCCTGGAGCGCCCCCGCAAGCTTGGCGTCCTTGAGTTGTCCCTGCGCATCGAACGCCTCATGGGCTCTCGGCACGCCGACGCGCCGGGCCACTACCGTCGTACCGAGCTGCATCAGGACATGGCGCACCATGTCCATGGACCGCAGGGTCGCGAACTGACCGGGTGTGGCACCGCACAGTCCGGCGATCTTTCCTTCGTACGGGACCGCGCCGGACTCGGTGCCATCCTGGCGGGAGATCCAGTCGAGCGTGTTCTTGAGCACGGCCGTGATCGCGCCGTTGTACTCGGGGCACGCGATGATCAGCCCCTGGTGCGCCTTGAACAGCGCCTTGAGCTTCCGCGCGTTCTCGGGCACACCGTCGGCCGCCTCGATATCCCCGTCGTAGAGAGGCAACGAGTAGTCGCGCAGATCGATGTAGGTGGCTTCGCCTCCGGCGGCACGCACGCCGTCGGCCGCCAGTCTGGCGAGCTGCTTGTTCAGGGAGGCAGTACGCAGACTGCCGGCGAACACGAGAATGCGGGGAGTCGTCATGGAGAGCAATGTCCGAAGTCCAGGGACTTGCACAGTAGCACCTGCGGTCCGTCCGCCGCACGCGCGGGTGCGCAACTGCTCGGGACGAGCGCGCCGGCACCGCCGGGATCAGCCGGTCGCGGTGCTATATTTCTCCGCCATGCGGGCACGTTCCTCGCGGAACCGTGCCGGGCTGCCCCGCCCGCCTCGACCCGGTTCGACGCCGCTTCCTCTCAATCCAGGAGATCCGACCGCGATCTCCCCCATGGCAGGTGACATCATGGAAGTCGCTCTCAACTACGGCCGCGGCACGTTGCCCGTGAGGCTGCCCGACGGGGTCCGCGCCACCGTCATCCGCAAGCCGGAAATGCCGGTCCTCGCGGATCCGAAGGCGGGCGTGCTCGCGGCGCTGGCGAACGGCTGTGACTCGGGCTCCCTGCTGCAGGAAGCCCGGGGAGCCCGCAGCGCCTGCATTCTCATCTGCGACATCACCCGTCCCGTACCGAACGGGCTGCTGCTCCAGCCCATGATCCGCGAACTGATGGCCGCCGGCGTTCCGCAGGCGAACATCGTCGTGCTGGTCGCCACGGGGCTGCACCGGCCCAATCTCGGCGCCGAACTGGAGGAACTCGTCGGCGATCCCTGGGTGCTCGCGAACGTGCGCGTGGAGAATCACTACGCCCGCAACGACGCCGATCACGTGGATCTCGGCCGCACCCCCCACGGCACGGTGGTCCGGCTCGATCGCCGGTTCGTGGAGGCCGATGTCAAGATCGTCACCGGCCTGGTGGAGCCGCACTTCATGGCCGGCTACTCCGGCGGGCGCAAGGTCATCGCCCCGGGCGTGGCCCATGCCGAGACCATCACCACGTTTCACAGCCACCGCTTCATGGCCGACCCGGCCGCGGAGAACTGCCAGCTCGAAGGCAACCCGCTGCACCGGGAGCAACTGGCCATCGTGGCCATGCTGGGCCGGGTGCTCGCGGTCAACACGGTGATCGACGAGCACCGGCGGCTCTCGTTCGTGAACTACGGCGAAGTCATCGCGAGTCACCTGCGGGCGGTCGACTTCATCCGCGGGTTCGCCCAGGTTGCCGTGCCGCGACG
>CAZEDA010000399.1:0-3832 GCA_964510915.1 uncultured Rhodocyclaceae bacterium
CGGAGCCCGGGCTACCACTGCGCCGCGGTCACGAACACTTCCGTAGCCCGGACTCCGTCCGGGCAATGCGGGGCGGCGCGTCTCGGGTCGACACCGCTCCCGGGCGGAGCCCGGGCTACGACTCAACGCGGGACGGCGTTGTGCGCAGGGTTCAGCGTGAAGGGGCGAGCTGCGGTGCCGTCGGCAAAGCAAGGCTTCGCCGCAGCAGCCAGACGGCGATCGCGGTGGTGAGCAGATTCCACAGGATGCCGTTCACGAAAGCAGCGCGGTAAGAGCCCGTCAGGTCGAAAATGGCGCCCGACATCCAGCCGCCCAGGGCCATGCCGAACAGGGTGGACGTGATGATCATGCCGACGCGCATGCCAGCTTCCTTCGGTGCGAAGAACTCCCGCACGATGATCGCGTACGACGGCACGATGCCGCCCTGGAAAAGACCGAACAGCCCGGCGATCAGATAGAGCGACACCAGCCCGTCGAACGGGATGAACAGCACCAGCGCGAAAGCCTGGAGTCCCGCACCGAGCAGCAATGTGCGCACTCCCCCGATCTTGTCCGAGATCCAGCCGAACGTGAGGCGGCTCACGATCCCGCACGCGAGCATCACCGAGAGCATCTGCGCGCCCCGTGCCGGTCCGTAACCCAGGTCTGCGCAGTAGGCCACCATGTGCACCTGCGGCATCGACATGGCCACGCAGCAGGCGAACCCCGCCACCACGAGCAGGGTCTGCAGCGCTGCGGGTGATATGCCGAGCGGCCTCGCACGATCGACGGCCTGAGCGGTCGGGGTGGCACTGCCGTGGGTTGGCGAGCGGCGACGAAGCGCGAACGCCAGCGGGACCATCGTGCACAGGCAGAAGATGCCGACGCCCAGGAAGGTCGCGCGCCAGCCGTCGGTCTGGATGAAGTGCTGCACGATGGGTGGCCACAGGGCACCGGACAGATAGTTGCCGCTCGCGGCGATGCCGACCGCCGTGCCGCGGCGTTTCTCGAACCAGTGAGAGATGTCTGCGAGCAGCGGCGCGAAGGTGGCCGAGGTGCCAACGCCGATGACGAGTCCCTGCGTCAGCGTGTACCACCAGAGCGAGGGCGCCATGGATGCCATCACGAATCCGACGCAGAGCAGTATCGCGCCGAGAATCACGGCGGGCATGACGCCGACGCGATCCGTCAGCCTGCCCATGAGGATGCCGCCGATGCCGAAGCCGAGCATCGTGAGCGTGTAGGGCAGGGAGGCGTCGGAGCGCACGACGCCGAACTCCGCCTGGACGGCAGGCAGCGCGACCACGACCGCCCATGAGCCCACGCCGCCGATGCCGGACAGGCAGACGGCGGCGGCGAGACGCCACCACGCGAGGCGGGAGTCGATCAGGTCACGGGACGCGGCGGTAGCGGGCACGGCGGGTCGGGGAGGCGAAGCGGAAGACGGACCATACACCATCCGACCGGCAAGTCTCTGTCGACCGCGACGGGGGCACCAAGGGCTTCTCCGCATCTGCTCTCGCGAACCCGACGCGGCTGCCCCGAGCGGGTATGATCCTCCGTCGGCCACTTGCCGCGATTCCCCACCCGCACGTCATGTCCGAAGACAAGGAATGGGCTTTCCCGAAGGACCTGCAGCCGCGCCAGAGCGAGCTCGCCTTCGACCTCGAGAACGCCCTGAACGCCGTCGTGAACGTGCGCTCCGAGATTCCCGACGACGCCTTCACCGCCTCCATCCTGGGGACCGAGCGCGCCGGCAACGGTGTCGTGATCCGCGAAGACGGCCTGACGCTGACGATCGGCTACCTGATCACCGAGGCGGAGACCCTGTGGCTCTCCACCAACGACGGCCGGGTGGTCGTCGGGCACCCGCTGGCGTTCGACTTCACGACCGGCTTCGGGCTGGTCCAGCCCCTCGGCAAGCTCGATCTTCCCGTGATGCCCCGGGGCTCCTCCGCGCGTCTGGCAACCGGTGACGACGTGCTCGTCATCGGCCAGGGCGGCCGGGAGCACTCCCTCAAGACCAGGCTGATCGACAAGCGGGAGTTCGCCGGGTACTGGGAGTACGTCCTCGACGAGGCGCTGTTCGTGTCGCCGCCGCATCCGCAATGGGGTGGCGCCGCCCTCGTGGATCAGGAAGGCCAGCTGGTCGGCATCGGCTCCCTGCTCCTCGAGGAAACCGTCGACGGGCGCAAGGTGCAGGGCAACATGTTCGTGCCCATCGACCTGCTGGACAACGTGCTGGACGACCTCCTGCGGTTCGGCCGGGTGTCGCGCCCGCCGCGTCCCTGGCTCGGCATGTACGCGACCGAGGCGGAAGGGCAGCTGATCGTGGCCGGGCTGGCGAGGGGCGGGCCCGCGGAGTTCGCGGGACTTCGCGTCGGCGATCTCGTGCTCGAAATCGCCGGCGAGCGCGTGAGCACGCTGGCCGGGCTGTTCCGCAAGGTGTGGAGTCTGGGGGCTGCGGGTGTCGAAGTGCCGATGGCCCTTGCACGGGACGGCGCGCTCGTGCGGATGCAGCTGCGTTCGGGTGATCGGAACGATTTCCTGAAGAAGCCCAGGCTGCACTGAGGCCCGGCGGTGACGCGCATCGATCGGGAGGCGTTGAAGCGCGATCAGGTGCGCGAGTCGGTACGGGCTGCCGGTTACGGCCATCTGCTGGTCGACGACGCCACGCTCGAGGCTTCTCTCGATCGGATCCTGGAGACACGGGTTCCCGGCGTCCCCGTGTGGATCTTCGCTTACGGTTCCCTCGTGTGGAGCCCGACGTTCCACAGCGTCGAGCGCGTACTCGCCGAGGTCCGCGGCTACCACCGCGGCTTCTATCTCTGGTCGTTCATCAACCGGGGTTCCCCGGATCGTCCCGGCCTCGTCCTGGCGCTGGATCGCGGGGGCTCCTGCTCGGGCGTTGCCTACCGGCTGGCGGAAGAGGGCCTGCGGGACGAGATGATGCTGCTGTGGCGCCGCGAAATGATCATGACGACCTACCAGGCGAAATGGGTCACCGTGCGCACGCCGGTCGGCACCTTCAGGGCGGTGGCCTTCGTGGTGGACCGTACCAAGCCGACATACGCCGGGCGTCTCGATGACGAAACGATCGTCGCCACCGCCCTGGCCGCCCGGGGGCACTACGGGCCGTGCGAGGACTACCTCTGCCAGACCGCGACGAGCCTCGCCCGGGAAGGCATCGCGGATCGCCATCTGGAGCGCCTCATGCGGCTGCTGGAAAGGCGGCGCGCGGAACTTTCCCAGTAGCTCGAGCTGACCGGGACTGCTGCCGGCAGCCAGGATTAGACTTATGGGATTCGCCCGAGGGAGGAGAAGACGATGGATGCAGCACGACAGGCCGAACTGCTGGCGCTCGCCGGCAAGTATCTCGCGGGAGGCGGAACGGGGCTTTTCCTGCTGCCGCCCGAACTCAATCTCGTGGTCGCGCGCGGTGAAGGCAGCCGGGTGTGGGATGTCTCGGGACGCGAGTACATCGACTACCACCTGAGCTCCGGTCCGGTGCTGCTCGGCCATGCGCACCCTGCCGTCACGCGAGCCGTCGAAGCGCAGTTGCCGCTGGGCACCACCTACTTCTTCCTGAACGAGCCGGAGATCCGTCTCGCACAGAAGATCGTCGAGGCGGTGCCGTGCGCCGATGTGGTCCACTACACAGGCTCCGGTACGGAGGCCACGTTCTATGCGCTGCGGGTGGCGCGCGCGTGGAGCGGGCGCAACAAGGTGCTCAAGTTCGAGGGTGCCTGGCACGGCATGCACGACTACAACCTGTGGGGCACGGTGCCGTCGAAGCCCTCGGCCTACCCGCATTCCACGCCCGACTCCGTCGGTGTTCCCTCTGTCACCGGAG
>CAZEDA010000400.1:0-2167 GCA_964510915.1 uncultured Rhodocyclaceae bacterium
CGGTCCAGCTTGTCCATCGGCAGGCTGAGCAGCAGCCGGATGCGATTGGACAGCGTGGTGAACGCCTGCAGGAACGCCCTTCGTACTTCGTCGTCGGACCCCCTCACCGCGGCCGGGTCGGGCACACCCCAATGCGCGGTCATGGGCTGGCCGGGCCAGATCGGACACGTCTCGGCGGCCGCGCTGTCGCAGACCGTGAACACGAAGTCCAGCTTCGGCGCCTCCGGCGCCGCGAACTCCTCCCAGCTCTTGGATCGCAGCGCGGAAGTGGCGATGCGTTGCCGCTCCAGCAGGTCGATGGCCATGGGATGCACCCGTCCCGACGGATGACTGCCCGCGCTGTGCGCAACGAAGCGACCCTGCCCGGCGGCGTTGAGAAAGGCTTCCGCGAGGATGCTGCGCGCGCTGTTGCCAGTGCAGAGGAACAGGGTCTGATAGGGCTGTGTCGTGGCGGACATGGTCGAGGACAGGGCGGATGGAGGGTGGCCCGAGTGTGCCCCGGACGTCGGGGTCGATTCAAGCGCCTTGGGCGAGTGCGCCCTGCCGACGTCGTCCCGCTGACGCCGGGGGATGCCGGGTGCATGGGCGGACTGGTCCGATCAGATCACGGCACCCCTTCTTCGATGTCATGAATCTTCAGCAGTCGCTCGCTACTCTCCGGCACAGTCGACGGAAATGGGAAGGCGCCTCAGAAGTGCGCCGAACAGACTACCTCTGCGTCGATGCCGGCATGCCGTAGCGTCACCGCGCTTCGGGAAACTGTCCGGCGTGCACGAATCACTCGTCGGGGGAGGTTCGGCACGAGTGGGACCCCGGTTGTCGCAGCCCATGTCGGGCTCCGGCGGAAGCCGGGCAGTCAATCACTTTGTGGAGACTATTCATGCGCTTGACCCAAGCTATTCTGGCGGCTGCGATCGCAGCCAGCATCGCGGCACCTGCCGCAGCCAAGATCGACGACTCGTTCTCGGCCGACGGTGAACTGTTCTGGACCATCGTGGACGAGACGGCCGAGCGGTCCTATACCCGCGACCTCGGTATCGGACTTCAGGAGTTCCTCAACGGTGTGGCCTCCGGTCAGGAGTGGAGCTTCGCCAACGACGCCAACCTCACCACGTTCCTCGCCGAGACCGCTGCGGGTAATGCCCTCGTGTGGAACATCGGCGCCGTCGACGGCACGGGCATCAATCGCGCTCTGAGCACGGCCGTGCCCGGGACCACGCTTCCCGTCTTTACCAACCAGATCCTGGGCTTCTTCAACGACAACCCGGACATCTACATCGGTGCCTCCAACTCGCTCGAGTCGCATATCAGCGAAGCGGACGGCTCGCACATCGCCACTGCGGCGGATGGCCCGGCCTACGGTGGTGCTGCCACCTGGGGCAGCAACTTCGGCGGTCGTGCGCAAGGGTTCAGCAACTACATCGGCGCGTCCGATCCGGCAGCACTGGTTCTGTTCGAGCAGAACTCTACGGCGTTCGCCCAGCGTTTCAATCCCGGCAAGACCACGGCGCTGCAATACGCAGGTAATCCTTACGCCGCATCCTTCGACGGCAGCAAGCTGACGATCGCGGCCATTCCCGAGCCCAGCACCTACGCGATGCTTGGCCTGGGGCTCGCAGCCATCGGGTTCGCCGCCCGTCGCCGCGCCGCGAAGTAATTCCGGTCGTTCTCAGTCAGGGCAGGGCCACGCGGTGTGACTTCGTCACACCGCAGGGACAGGCTCACCCTGCGAAACCGAATAGGAGATTGCAATGAATCTGAAATCCATCGTTTGGGCCTGCGCCAGTGCGTGTGCCTTCGTCGGCGTCGAAGCCTCGGCTCAGACCCCCGGTCCCTTCGACGTGCCCGAAGTGAAAGTCATTCTCTCCGGTGCCACCGCTCCGGACAACTTCCTCGCGACGATTGCTCAAGGTCTGTTCGACGGCGCCTTCAATCGCTACCAGGATGACAACGGTACGGCTGCGAACTTCGCCGACGACGGCCGTGGCTTCAACGCCTTCTTCGGCCGCGTGAAGAACGATGCCTCCGTCCCGCAGGCACTGCGTGGTCGCACCGTCATGTTCGTCAAGCGTTCCCGCGGCGGCTCCGTGTGGGGTGTGAACCCCGTTGCTCGCGCGCAGCGCATCGCGACTCTCAACATCACGGCAGGCACCTGCGTCCTCAATGG
>CAZEDA010000400.1:2267-3828 GCA_964510915.1 uncultured Rhodocyclaceae bacterium
CGTGCCGCCTACGGCGCCATGCTGTCGGGCAACTATCAGGACTGGAGCCAGGTCGACCCCAGCCTGAACACCGGCAACACCCAGGTGATCGTATGCCGCCGTGTGCAGGGTTCGGGCACACAGACTTCCTACAACTGGTTCTTCAACAACTTCCCCTGCCAGAGCGGCTTCGGCGGTTCCGTGGCGCCCAAGCGCATGGCCGAAAGTGCCAGCGGTATCGTGAGCGGCGACGGTACGCCCGGCAATCCGTTCATCATCGATCCCACGGCGGGCTACACCGTGGTCGAGAATTCGGGTTCCGGCAACGTTCGGGACTGCCTCAGCAGAGCCAACTCTCGTACCGATCACACGATCACCGGCGACGACGGCAAGACCTACACGATCAAGTTCTCCAACAGTACCAACCCGTTCCGTGCGATCGCCACCCTTTCCGGGGACAGCGCCAGCAGCGCCAATCCGGATCAGAACGGCTGGAGCTTCCGCTACCTCGACGGCGCTGGTGTGTTCAATATCAACACGCAAGCGCATGTCTCCGGCTCTGCCGACAAGGGTATCGCACCGAGCAAGCAGAACCTGATCGACGGCAAGTACGACTTCGCGGTGGAACTCACCTTCCAGAACCGCAAGGTTGCGGTGACCAACGACCACGGTGACAACATCGCCGCACTCTCCGGTGTCAAGCTGGCGTTCGTGAACGAGTTCATCAAGCGTGCGGGCGACCCGGCATTCAACGCCAACCCGTGGGTGGCCGCGCTCCCGCCGACCTTCGATCCGACGGCCAGCGCCAACGTGGCGAAGGGTACGCGCTTCGGCAACACCTGCTCGCCGCTGCAACTGCTGTACTGATTCACAAATCCGTAACCTGAGACGCGCACGCTGATCGGGTCGCAGTCTTCACGCACGCCGACCGCCCTCCGGGTGGTCGGCGTCGTGTCGTGAAGGCCCGGCGTCGCCTACAGGAAGATTCATGTTTCAGCACGACTTCATCCGTCCGCGCTGGCGGGCATTGGCTTGCACGCTCCTCCTTCTCGCCGGCGTCTCGTCGCCGGCGGCGAATGCGCAGGAGTCCCGTTTCGATGTCCTCGAGTTCGAGATCGAGGGCAACACAGTCCTTCCCGCACTCACGATCGAGCGGGCGGTGTATCCGTTTCTCGGCCCCGGCAAGACGATCGACGATGTGCAGGGTGCACGGGCAGCGCTGGAGAAGGCCTACCAGGACGCCGGCTACCTCACCGTGGTCGTCGACGTCCCCCCCCAGCAGGTGAAGGGTGGCAAGGTGATTCTTGCGGTGACCGAGGCCACCGTGGAGAAGCTGGCCGTAGCAGGCAACAAGTACCGGTCGCGGGCTGCGATCCGGGAGCGGTTTCCGTCGTTGGCGCCAGGGGCAGTGCCGTACTTTCCGGATGCCCAGAAGGAACTCGCCGCATTCAATCAGGTGCCGGGCCGCAGCGCCACACCGGTACTCAAGCCGGGTACACAGAAGGGCACGGTCGGCATGGAACTGCGGATCCAGGAGGAGAAGCCCTTCACTGGTACCGTCGAGCTCAACAACCGGCAGGCC
>CAZEDA010000401.1:0-3828 GCA_964510915.1 uncultured Rhodocyclaceae bacterium
AGGTGATCCAGGAATGCGAAGTGCGCCGCGTAGTTCTTGTCGAGCGCCTCGGTATCCTGACTGTGATGCCAATGGTGGAAGTTGGGAGTGACGATCACGTAGCGAAGCGGTCCCAGCCGCACGCTCACGTTCGCATGGTTGAACACGGCCTGGAAGCCGACGATGACGATGTAGGCATCGATCACGTCCTTGCTGAAGCCCAGCACGAAGATCGGCGCCAGCACGAGCGTCCGCGTGATCAGGAGTTCGAGGACGTGCTGTCGGGAACCGGCCATCCAGTCCATGCTCTTCGCGCTGTGGTGCACAGCATGCAGGCGCCACAGGACGGGCACCTCGTGATAGGCGCGATGCGTCCAGTACTGGACGAAGTCGGCGACGAGGATGATGAGAAACAGCCCCGCCAGGAAGGGCAGATCGCGCACCCAGGCTTGCAGCCCATCCTTCACCGCCCAGCCGAAAAGCTTGTGCACCAGCAGATTCACGGCGAGCAGCACGAAGCCTACGAGCATGTGATTGACGATGAAGTGATGGAAGTCGGTCTGCCACTCCTCGCGGAACACCGGCTGATCCCGGCGCAGCGGAAAGAGCTTCTCGATGAAGACGAAGATGAGCGTGCTGCCCAGCAGATCGAGGATGAACCAGTCCAGGCCGATGTACGGTGTGCCATCCGGGAAGGCCGGGTCGACTTCGACCTTGTGGCCGCCCAGCAGCAGCGCGAGCGCGATCAGCACGAAGGTGCCGGCCGACAGCCAGCGCACGCGCCCGAGAACCATGTTGAGGAGCGCGATGGCGCCGGAGATCACGAGCGACCAGTAGAGCAGCTGGCGCATCACGTCCACGTTGTAGCTCTTGCGCAGTTCGGGCGTCGTGAGGTACTCGGGGAAGTGGAAGGCGAGCACGCCGAGGAAACACAGGATCGCAAGCGACAGCGCAATGACCCCCGTGGCGAGGCCGCGGCCTTTGCGGATCGGGCCGTGGGATTCGGTCAGGCGATTGAGCTTGTCGAGGGGGTCCTTGTCGGTCATCGGCGGGCTCCGGCTCCGGGAAAGTGGCCGAAGTATAAAAGGAAGCCGGCCCGTTCTCTGCCTGCTCCGCAGCCCGGGTTCAGTCGGGCAGGGACTGGCTCGCATTCATGGCGACCATGCCCCGGATGATGCGGTACAGGAACCACGCCGAGATGACCGCCCAGGCGATGGCACCGGGCAGGTACAGCAGCAGGAAAAGCGGGAAGGTGACCGCGTAGAGAACCCCCGCCCAGATCACCGTGCGGATGCGCCAGGAGAAATGGCTCGCCTGCCAGGTGCCTTGTGCTTCGCTCTTCTTCACCAGGTCGATGACCAAAGCGACGATCAGCACCCCCGCGCCCACCTGGGCACCCGGGATCACGGCGGCCACGGCCACGATGAGGTGCAGCACGTAGCTCACCCATCCTACGGTCTTGAGGGACTCGGCCTTCTGGTTGTCGGCGCCCTTCGGGTCGAGTGCACCGTTCATGGCGGTTTCGTCAGACGCCCCGGAACGGTCCGCGGATTTCGAACGTCATGCCGGGGCTGCCGTACGAGCCGCCGGTGCCGCGCTGGGAGGTGACATAGAGCCGGTCGCCCCGGGGCGTGAAGGCCGGGCCCGCGATCTCCGATCCGTCGTGTCCGACCAACTGCATGAAGGGCGCGGCAATGCGCTCACCGCTGCCGCTTGCCAGGAGCACGAGTTCCAGGTTGTCGGCGTCCTCGGCGACGAAGATGTCCCCCGACGCTTCGTGGACCGTGATGTTGTCGGGGTCGCGCAGCGGCGCTCCGGTGCCCAGCAGGGCGGCGTCGTACAGGATCTCGAGTCGGTCCGTTGCCGTTTCCAGCGCCCACACGCGGCTGTCGCCCGTGGTGCTGAAGAACACGAACCCCTTCGAGAACCAGGCGCCCTCCCCCCGGTTGAAAGCGAAGGTATCGCGACCGCGGTACGGAGCCTTGGGCGAAACGGGAATCCAGGTCACGCGGCCGTTGGTCACGGACGCGGCTTCCAGCACCCCGGCGGACAAGTCAGCGTTGCGCCACGGGCGGAAACGGTAGAAGCGGCTCTTGTCGTCGTCCTCCGTGAGATAGACGAAGCCGGTGCGGGGATCCACCACCGCGGCCTCGTGCGCAAACACCCCCATGGCCGGACGATCGATCCCCTGGCCGGGGCGCATGGGGTCGCATTCCCAGACGCGACCGTTGCGGAACTCTTCGCAGGACAGCCAGGTGCCCCAAGGGGTGGCACCGCCGGCACAGTTGTATTTCGTCCCCGACAGAATGCGGTACGCGTCGACCGTACGCCCGGTGCGGTCGAACCGGATGGCGCCGACGCCACCGGCCGTGCCGTTCAGTTCGGAGTTGGAGACGTAGATCCAGCCCCCATCGGGCGTCTCGTACGTGGCACCTCCGTCGGGCTGCCCGTGCCACACGTAGTTCGTGCCGGTCACAAGCTCACCCGTGCGAGCCAGCAGCCGGGCGCTGAATCCGGCCGGCAACCGCACGCCGTTGGCGTCCGGGGCGCCGAGCGGCCCGTACGGGCCCGGCCCCACAACCGATCCGCCCGCAAACGCCAGGCGCCAGCCGGCGAGTGCGAGGCCGGCAGCGGCCCCCGTCTTGAACAGGCTACGGCGGGCAGTGTCGATCATGTCGGATGGCTCCTGGTAAGGGTTATCGGGCGCTGCGGCTGGCAGTTTCCCGGGAGGGTACGCGAACGGCGTTGCAGTGGGGTGAATACGAGGTATCGCCCCTCCGCTTCAAGGCGGACAACACTGCTGGCGGCGAACCGGAGGATCACTACCTCCGCATTGCCGCCAGCAGTGTTCTCGCCAGCGCGCTCTTGCCGATCGCAACCGCGGGCGTCGCGGTCGCCGGCACATCGATCTGCGCAATACGACGCGCGAGATCTCGCGCCCAGGGCGTCTTCCGCCAGTCTTCCGCCGCGGGTACCGCAGCGGGAGCGGATGCCGGATCCGGGGTTGACGGGGTGCCAGGCGGCAGGCTGGACGGCGAAGACGGACCCGTCACCGGCGCAACGGGACCCGGAATCGGCACCGTGTTCCCGGTCGGCTGCGTCCCCGTGGCAGGGGAACGCAGCAACGGCGGGGCCGGCGGTGCGGGGGCGATCACGGTGATCTGCGCATCGGTGGCATCCGCGCCGACCTGACTGGCGGTGGCCTGCACCAGTTTCCCGTCGTTGAGCCTCAGCACCTGCAGGTCGACGAGTGCCCCGCCCGCGGGTGCAGCCGCCTTGACCTGGAAATCCACGACGACCAGCTCGCCGATCCCGGTACCCAGCGCGTTCAGTCTCGCCAGATCGACGACGATCTCCCCTGCCCGCTCCCGGATCAGCCGGAACTGGAAGTCCGCGCCCGGCCTGGCACCCAGATAGTCCAGGCGGCTCGCGTCGTAGACGATCTTCGCGGTCAGACTTTCGACGCCTGCGGAGTTGTCGAGCGTCAGCGGCACACGCACCACGCTCCCTGCGGTCGCGGAGCGGCTGCCACCCAGGACAAGGTTTCGGGTGGGCCCTGTGAAATCGAGGGGAGTGCTGCCCGCTGGCAGCGCCGGAATCTCCGGTCGGACCTGCCCCTGCACGAACTGCAGGAAGCGGTTGAGGTCGAGGGTGGTGAGCTGGCCGTTGCCGTTGAGATCACCGATCAGCACCGGATCCACCGTCGGGTAGGCGGCCAGGCCGGTGTCCAGCCCTGCAACCACGCGGTTCAGCCTCTGGACGTCGAGCATGCTGTAGCCGCGATTCCCGCTGGCGTCCATGAAGTAGGCGGACACCTGGACCGCGTCGTCGCCCCGCACGGTCTCCATC
>CAZEDA010000402.1:0-3824 GCA_964510915.1 uncultured Rhodocyclaceae bacterium
TCGCGCCCGAAGAAATCCTGCGAGAAGTCCACGCGCCCGTCGGGCGTGCGCGGCAGGTTCATGAAGTCCAGCGTCGACACGCGGAACAGTTCCCCCGCGCCTTCCGCATCGGACGCCGTGATGATCGGCGTGTTGACCCACAGGAAGCCGTCGTCGTGGAAGAAGCGGTGGATCGCTTGCGCGATCGTGTGACGCACGCGAGTCACGGCGCCGATGACGTTCGTGCGCGGACGCAGATGCGCGACCTCGCGGAGGAACTCGAAGGAGTGCGGCTTGGGCTGGATCGGGTAGGAGTCCGGGTCTTCCACCCAACCAAGCACCTCGATCTGCGTGGCCTGCATCTCGAAGGGCTGACCCTTGGCGGGGGAGGGCACGATCATGCCGGTGGCCACCACGGAACACCCGGCGGTCAGGTGCAGCACCTCGTCCGTGTAGTTGGCGGCCGTGCTGGGCACGACCACCTGGACGGGGTGAAAGCACGAGCCGTCCGACACGTGCACGAAGGAAATGCCGGCCTTCGAGTCGCGGCGGGTTCGCACCCAGCCGCGGACGGTGACGGGCTGGTCAGCCGGGGCCCGTCCGGCGAGGATGTCGGCGCAGGAGAAAGCGGTCATGGAGACTCCAGGCGTTCAGTGAGGCGCGGCCTACACCGCGGCGGCGACGGCCTTGCCCATGTCTTCGGTGTTCGCGGTGCCGCCGACATCGGGCGTCTTGGGGCCGTCCTTCAGCACGGCTTCGATGGCGTGGATGATGGCCTCGGAGGCCTGGGGGTAGCCCAGGTGGTCGAGCATCATCGCGCCCGACCAGATCTGCCCCACGGGGTTCGCGATGCGCTTGCCGTAGATGTCCGGCGCCGAGCCGTGCACGGGTTCGAACAGCGACGGGAACATTCGTTCCGGATTGATGTTGCCGGACGGCGCGATGCCGATGGTGCCCGTGGTGGCGGGCCCCAGGTCGGAGATGATGTCGCCGAACAGGTTGGACGCCACGATCACGTCGAAGCGCTGCGGGTTCAGCACCAGCTGAATGGTGAGCCCGTCGATGTGGTACTGGTTGGTCTTGGTGTCCGGGTAGTGCTTCGCCATCGCCGCGAAGCGCTCGTCCCAGTAGGGCATGGTGATCGAGATGCCGTTGGACTTGGTGGCCGACGTCACGGTCCGGCGGGGGCGCTGCATCGCGAGCTCGAAGGCGAATCGCATGATGCGGTCCACGCCCTTGCGCGTGAAGATGGACTGCTGCATCGCCATCTCGCGCTCCGTGCCTTCGAACAGGCGCCCGCCCACGGCGGAGTACTCGCCCTCGGTGTTCTCGCGCACCACGAAGTAGTCGATGTCGCCCACCTGCCGGCCGGCGAGCGGCGCGGCGATGCCGGGCATCATCCGCACGGGGCGCAGGTTCACGTACTGGTCGAAGCCGCGGCGGAACTTGATGAGCGAGTCCCACAGCGACACGTGGTCCGGGACTCGCGCGGGCCAGCCGGTCGCGCCGAAGAAGATGGCGTCGTGGCCGCCGATCTTGTCGCGCCAGTCCGGCGGCATCCAGTAGCCGTGCTTGTCGTAGTTGTCGCAGCTCCAGTCGAAGTGGTCGAAGGCGAGGTCGATGCCGAAGCGGCGGGCGGCGGCGTCGAGGACGCGGACGCCCTCGGGCATGACTTCCTTGCCAATGCCGTCTCCGGCGATGACGGCGATGCTGTGACGGGCCATGGTGCTGGCGACTCCGTGGTTGGGGAGTCGCGGATTCTACCTTCCGGCGGCAGGCGTCCCGTGCCAGTTGCGGAGATTGGCCACCGTCACGTGGCCGCGCCACGGTGCCCGGTGCACGAGCCCGAACGTCGGGGCTTCGGGCTCCCCGAGGTCGTCCAGGGTGGCGATCGCCCCGGCAAACCCTTCCGAGCGCGTGTAGGTGCTGCGTGTGACCACGGTGTCGATGCCGGCTCGGAGTGCCGACTGCAGGCCCGGGGGGGAGTCCTCCAGGGCCAGGCAAGCATCCGCGGGCAGGTCCAGCTCGCGCAGCACGTGCAGATAGACGTCGGGCGCCGGCTTCTTCTGCGGCACGTCGTCACCGGCGCCGATCACTTCGAACCAGCCGATCGCTTCCTCGTGGAGGCTGTGCTCCAGAAGAGCGGTGACATTGCGCGGTGAGGTCGTGGTGGCGATGGCGAGGCGCAGGCCGGACGCGCGGGCCTCCAGCAGCAGCCGGCGAATGCCGGGCCGGAGCGTCACGGCGCCTTCCCGGACGAGGGCTTCGTAGTGTTCGGACTTGCGCCGGTGCAGTTCGGCGATGCGCTCGCGGGCTTCGGGATGCTCGGCACCATCGGGGTCGGTCTGGCGCCAGTAGTGGAACATCCGCTCCTTGCCGCCGGTGACGGCAAGGAGTTCTCCGTAAGTGTCTTCGTCCCAGTGCCAGTCGAGGCCGGCATCGGCGAAGGCGCGGTTGAACGCCACGCGATGACCGTCTCTCTCCGTCTCGGCCAGGGTGCCGTCGACGTCGAAGATCAGCGCGCGAAGATCGGCTGGCACTGGCGGGGCTCCGGTCAACGAACGATCGGGTGCCTTGACCGGAGCCAGCACTATGCCGCCTTGCGCAGATAGCGTTCGGCCATCTTCTCGAGCGGCACGGTCTTGATGCGCGAGGCCTGTCCGGCGCAGCCGAAGGCCTCGAAGCGGGCCTTGCACACGTCCCGCGCGGCCGCCGTGGCAGCCTTGAGGAACGCGCGGGGGTCGAACTCGGAGGGCTTCTCGGCCATCGTCTTGCGCATCGCGCCGGTCATGGCGAGGCGGATGTCGGTATCGATGTTCACCTTGCGCACGCCGTGGCGGATGCCTTCCTGGATCTCTTCGACGGGGACGCCGTAGGTCTCCTCGATCTTGCCGCCGTGCTGGCGGATGATCGCGAGCCATTCCTGCGGGACTGACGACGAGCCGTGCATCACGAGGTGCGTGTTCGGGATCTTCGCGTGGATCTCGCGGATGCGGCTGATGGCGAGGATGTCGCCGGTGGGCTTGCGGGAGAACTTGTAGGCGCCGTGGCTCGTGCCGATGGCGATGGCCAGGGCGTCCACGCCGGTGGCCGCCACGAAGTCGGCGGCCTGGTCGGGGTCGGTGAGGAGCTGGGAGTGGTCCAGCTTGCCCTCGGCGCCGACGCCGTCCTCTTCGCCGGCCATGCCGGACTCCAGCGAACCGAGGCAGCCCAGTTCGCCTTCCACGGACACCCCCACGGCGTGGGAGAACTCCACGACGCGACGGGTGACATCCACGTTGTACTCGTAGCTGGAGGGCGTCTTCATGTCCTCGCGCAGCGAGCCGTCCATCATCACGCTGGAGAAGCCGCTGCGGATCGACTGCTGGCACACCGACGGCGAGGCGCCGTGGTCCTGGTGCATGCAGATCGGAATGTTCGGGTACATCTCGATCGCGCCCTCGACCAGCTTGCGCAGGAAGGGCTCGCCCGCGTATTTCCGGGCGCCGGCGGACGCCTGGAGGATCACCGGGCTGTCCACCGCCTCCGCCGCCTGCATGATGGCCTGGATCTGCTCCAGGTTGTTGACGTTGAAGGCCGGCAGGCCGTAGTCGTGTTCGGCGGCGTGGTCGAGCAGTTGGCGCAGTGAGATGAGCGGCATGGTCAGTGGTCGTAGGCTATGGGGTGAGCGGTCGGGTTCGTCGGTTGTCACGCGACCGCAGCGTGCTGGAAGGTCTTCGGCATCCCGCGGTCCGGTCGGGCCACGCGCACGAGGGTTTCGGTCACATGGGCGGCCGTGATGCCGAAATGCTCGTAGAGGACGGGCGCCGGCGCGGAGGCACCGAAGTCCGACAGTCCGATCACTT
>CAZEDA010000403.1:0-3823 GCA_964510915.1 uncultured Rhodocyclaceae bacterium
CGGGCGACCTCGACACTCGCGGGCCGGTCGAGCAGGCTGTCGGCGAGTTCGCGGATCTCGTTCGGGAACGTGGCGGAGAAGAGCAGGTTCTGGCGCTTCTTCGGGAGCAGCGCGAGCACGCGCCGGATGTCCTTGATGAAGCCCATGTCGAGCATGCGGTCGGCCTCGTCGAGGACGAGGATCTCGACCTTCGAGAGATCGACGGTCTTCTGCTGGGCATGATCGAGCAGCCGGCCGGGCGTGGCGACGAGAATGTCCACGCGCTCGCGGAGCCGGGTGGCCTGCGGCTGGAAGCCGACGCCGCCGAACATCACCATGGAGCGCAGGGGCAGGTTGCGGCCGTAGTCACGGACGCTCTCCTCCACCTGGGCGGCGAGTTCGCGCGTCGGGGTGAGGATCAGGGCACGAATGGGAGCCCGCCCGCCCTGGGGCTGGGACTCCATCAGACGATGCAGGATCGGCAGCGTGAAGCCGGCGGTCTTGCCGGTGCCCGTCTGGGCGCCGGCGAGGAGATCGCGGCCGGACAGGACGACCGGAATCGCCTGGGACTGAATGGGGGTGGGCGTGGTGTAGCCGCATTCCGCGACCGCACGGACGATAGGCTCGGCAAGGCCGAGAGAAGCAAAAGACATGGATGACTCGCAGGGAGTGAACCGCGTCGACCTGCGCTCCGTGGCGGAGCGTTACCAGTCGAGGAAGACGAAGCGGGGTGAGTAAAAACTGGCGCGGCGAGGGGACTGGCAAACGTGCCGCGGTCGTGACTCTAACACGGCAACTCGCCGGCCCGAACAAGTATTTGTCATGGGCCGGCGCCGGCAGGGCGCCAGCGGGCGCCCCGCAAACTGCGGAATCTGGCGAGGCTCAGGCGTCTTCGGCGCCCGTGGCGACCTTGCCGAACCACTCCTCGATGGAGATCAGACCGCCGGCCTTCGCGGCCTTGCCCTTGTCCTTCCCGGGCAGGTCGTCCTGGATCATGTCGATGCGCTTCCAGCCGGCGAGCGGCGTTTCGCACTCGGCGCGCGGCACGTAGCGCGACGGCGCGACCTTCGTATGCCGGTGCACATAGCGCGGGCAATTGGGCCAGACCTCGGTCACCTTCACGCGCACCACCAGTTGCGCTTCCGTGAATTCCATCAGCAGCGGATCGTTCTCGTCGATGCTGGCCTCGCCCTGCACACGCATGCGGTTCGGCGTGACGAAGTCGATGAACAGCAGACCCACCTTGCCGTTGCCGACGACGTTGCCCGCCGAATAGAACATGCCGTTGCCGTCGAACAGCGGGAACGCGATCGTGTTCGCATCGACGACGCGCACGAAACCGGGGTCACCGCCCTTGTACGACACCGTGGGGCGGCCTTCGGGGTCGACGCTCGCCAGGAAGAACATGTCGCGGCTTTCGATGAAAGCCTTGTCCATGTCGGAGACTTCGGTGTGGACGGCGAGCTCCTCCACCTTGTCCGCGATGCGGCGGGTGTCGAAACGGTCCTGATAGGTGCGGTGGTTGGCGCTGAAGAGTCGACTCATGGATCCTCCGGGAATTTTTGGAATGACGTCGGGCGCATTCGCGACGACGTCCGCGGAGCGTACCAGAGAGGTCACCGCGATCAGTACAATGCCCCTTCGATCCTCGCTGCGAATCCGACCCGTGTCCCTCATCGCCCCCTTCCCCGCCCTGCGCCCCGCGCCGGGCCGTGCACCCGATGTCATCGCGCCGCCTTACGACGTGCTCTCCAGCGACGAAGCGCGCGTCCGTGCGGCCGGCCGTCCCTGGAGCTTCCTGCACGTCTCGAAGCCGGAGATCGATCTGCCGCCCGAGACCGACGTACATGCACCCGTCGTGTACGCGAAGGCGCGCGAGAACCTCGATCGCATGCTGCGCGAAGGTGTGCTGGTGCGCGACGCGGCACCGGCTCTTTACGTGTATCGGATCACCTCGGGCTCGCACGTGCAGACCGGCCTCGTGGCGGGCGCGGCGGTTTCCGCATACGACGGCAACCGAATCCTGCGTCACGAACTTACGCGCCCCGACAAGGAAGACGACCGCGTGAAGCAGATCGAGGCTGTCGCCGCGCAGACCGGGCCGGTCCTGCTCGCCTACCCGACGGCACCTGCGGTGGACGCCATGCTGGCCAGTGTGGCGGCGGGCACCCCGGACGCCGACGCCACGGCCGACGACGGTGTGAGACATACGCTGTGGCGCATCGCCTCGACGGAAACGCAGCGCGCCCTTTGCGAAGCGTTCGATGTCATGCCCTCGCTGTACATCGCCGATGGCCACCATCGCTCGGCGGCTGCCTCGCGAGTGGCTGCCGCGCGCCGGGACGCCGGCTGTGCAGCCGACGATCCCTCACAACGTTTCCTGGTGGTCGCGTTCCCCCATCACAGTCTCGTGATCCTGCCTTACAACCGGCTGGTGAAGGATCTGAACGGCCGCAGTGCCGCGGCGTTTCTCGAAGCGGTGTCGGCGAACTTCGAAGTCGAGTCATCGGATGTCCCGGTGGAGCCCGATCGGCCGGCGACCTTCGGCCTCTACCTCACCGGCAAGTGGTTCCGGCTGTCGCTCCGCGCCGGACTCGAAGCCGAACCCGACCCGGTGGAACGCCTGGACGTGAGCCTGCTCGCTCGGCATCTGCTGGAACCGCTGCTCGACATCCGCGACGCGCGCCGTGATCCGAGGATCGACTTCGTCGGCGGCGCGAGGGGCGTGGCAGAGCTCGCGAAGCGGGTCGACAGTGGCGAGATGGCCGCCGCCTTCTCGATGTATCCGACCCAGCTCGACGATCTCATGCAGGTTGCCGACGCCGACCGGATCATGCCGCCCAAGTCCACGTGGTTCGAGCCCAAGCTGGCCGACGGGCTCGTGTCCCTGCCCCTTTCCTGATCACCTGCCCCGCCATGGAAGACCACATCGAAGACCACCTGGAGACGCTCGCGGAACTGAAGCGCGCCGCGCTCGAGTCCGCCATCCACTTCGGCCCGAAGGTCCTCACCGCGATCCTCATCCTCGGGGTGGGCGTCGTGGTCGGGCGATGGGTGGGCCGGGCACTCGAGGGTGGCCTGGAAAAGTTCGAACTCGATCCGCCGGTACGCGGGCTGCTGCTGCGCGTCGTGCGCATCCTGGTGTTCGGGCTGTTCCTGATCATGGCCCTGCAGAACCTGGGCGTGGAACTGCTGCCGCTCATCGCCGGGCTGGGTGTCGCGGGCGCCGGCGTCGCGCTCGCCATGCAGGGGGTGCTGAGCAACATCGTGGCGGGACTGACGATCATCTTCACGAAGCCGTTTCGCGTCGGCGAGTACATTTCCATCGTGGATGAGGAAGGCGAGGTGGCGACCGTCACGCTGTTCGCCACGACGCTGAAGCACACGGACCTGTCCCGCGTGGTGATCCCGAACCGGAAGATCGTCGGGGAGGTGCTGCACAACTACGGCCAGATCCGGCAGATCCACGCGGTGGTGGGCGTGTCGTACGCCACGGACCTGTCGAAGGCGGTGAAGGTGATCCAGGCCATCCTGGCGGACAACCCGCGGGTCCTCAAGGACCCGGAACCCGACGTGCAGGTGGAAAAGCTCGGGGAGTCGTCCATCGACATCGGGGTTCGGCCCTGGGTCAAGGTCCCGGACTACAACGATGCGTCAGGGGAAATTCACCAGGCCATCGCAGAGCGGTTCCGGGAGGCCGAAATCGAGATTCCGTTCCCGCAGAGGGAAGTCAGGCTTCTGGGCCAGCCCTGACCGGGCGGTCAGGGCGAAGAACGACTGGAAGAGGGAGTGGTGCCGGAGATAGGAGTCGAACCTACGACCTTCGCATTACGAATGCGCTGCT
>CAZEDA010000404.1:0-3817 GCA_964510915.1 uncultured Rhodocyclaceae bacterium
TCGTAGAGGACGGGCGCCGGCGCGGAGGCACCGAAGTCCGACAGTCCGATCACTTTACCGTCGCGGCCGACGTAACGATACCAGCCGTCGCAGTGTCCGGTTTCCACGGCGGCCGCGGGCGCGCCGGGAAGGGCGGCGAGCCGCCGCGCTCCGATGACGATGGCGTCCAGGGGGCCGCAGGACGGATCGGCTTCGGCGTCCATGGCGATCTCCCTCAGGCGCGGCGCTTCAAGTCCATGAGACGCAGGATCATCGGCGTGAAGATGAGCTGCATCGCGAGGCCCATCTTTCCGCCGGGGCAGACGATGGTGTTGGGGCGTGACATCCACGAGTCGTGGAGCATCGACATCAGGTAGGGGAAGTCGATGCCCTTGGGGTTCGCGAAGCGGATGACCACCATGCTCTCGTCGGCGGAGGGGATGTCCCGCGCGATGAAGGGATTGGAGGTGTCCACCGTCGGCACGCGCTGGAAGTTGACGTGCGTGTGGCCGAACTGCGGACAGATGTAGTTCACGTAGTCGGGCATGCGCCGGAGAATCGTGTCGACCACCGCTTCCTGCGAGTAGCCGCGCATGTTCTTGTCGCGGTGGAGCTTCTGGATCCACTCGAGGTTGATGATCGGCACCACGCCGACCAGCAGATCCACGTGGCGCGCGATGTCGATGCGCTCGTTGCGGAAGCCGCCGTGCAGGCCCTCGTAGAACATCAGGTCGGTGCCAGGCGGCACATCGGCCCAGGGCGTGAAGGTGCCGGGTTCCTGGCCGAAGGGCTGCGCCTCGTCGGCATCGTGCAGGTACTTGCGCACCTTGCCGCGGCCGGCCGCGCCGTAGTCGCGGAACAGGCTCTCCAGTTCCTCCAGCAGGTTCGATTCCGGGCCGAAGTGGCTCAGGAAGCGGTTGCCGCTCGCCTCGGCATCGCGCATCGCGGCGCGCATGGCCATGCGGTCGAAACGATGGAACGAGTCGCCTTCCACCACCTGCGCCTTGATGCCCTCGCGCCGGAAGATGTGCTGGAAGCTCTTCATGACGGTCGTCGTGCCGGCGCCCGAGGAGCCGGTGACCGCGATGATCGGAAATCGGATGGACATGTCGGTCTCCGGCCCGCTAGATGCGCGCTTCCGGCCGATACAGCGACCGGTCGTTGAACAGCGGCGAGGAATACGGCTTGTCCGCGCCGGAGTCGTACTCCTGGTGATAGCGCTCGATGCGCGCGATCTCGTTGCGCGAGCCGAGGATCACGGGGACGCGCTGGTGCAGTTCCGTCGGCGGCACTTCGAGCAGACGCCCGCGCCCGGTGGAGGCCGCCCCGCCGGCCTGCTCGATCAGCATTGCCATGGGATTGGCTTCGTACAGCAGGCGCAGGCGGCCTGCGCGCAGGGGCATCTTCGTGTCGCGCGGGTACATGAACACGCCGCCGCGCATCAGGATGCGATGGACTTCCGCGACCATCGAGGCGATCCAGCGCATGTTGAAGTCACGGGCCCGGATGCCGCTCGCACCCTGCTTGCATTCGTCGACGTAGCGCTGGACGGGCGGCTCCCAGAAGCGCTCGTTCGACGCGTTGATGGCGAATTCCGACGTGTCTTCGGGTACCTTGAGATCCGGATGCGTGAGGATGAAGTTGCCGATCTCGCGGTCGAGCGTGAAGGCGTGCGTGCCGTGGCCCACGGTCAGCACGAGCATCGTGGCGGGGCCGTAGATTGCATACCCCGCCGCGACCTGGGTGACGCCGCTCTTGAGGAAGTCCTCGTCGGCGGCTGCGTGATCGCCGCTGTGCGCCAGCACGGAGAAGATGGTGCCGACCGAGACATTCGTGTCGAGATTGGAGGAGCCGTCGAGCGGATCGAATACGAGCAGATAGCGGCCGCGCGCGAACTCCTCGGGAATCGTGTACGCGGTATCCATTTCCTCGGACGCCATGCCCGCCAGCTGACCGCCCCATTCGCAATAGCGCAGGATGGCTTCGTTGGTCGTCACGTCCAGACGCTTCTGCACCTCGCCCGACACGTTCTGGCTGCTGAGTGCGTCATGGCTGCCGCCCAGCGCACCGCGCGCCACCATCGCGGAGATCGCCTTGATCGCCGCGGCCACATCGACGAGGAGGGCAGCGAGATCGTTGCGCGCCGGCGTGTTGCGCAGCTGGTCGATGAGGAACTTCGAAAGGGTCGTGCGTCCGAGATGCATGGTTCTGTCTCCCTCGTCTTCTCGTGCAGTGTTGTTGTCGTTCTCAGCCCGGGCCATCCGACGACTCCTGCGCAAACACGCGCGAGGCCCGGATGTCCTCGGCGCCGATGAGTGTGAGATCGTCCGCTGCCACCGCACCCCGGGCGGTCATGGCGGCCTCGAACAGGCGGTTGGCCTGGCGCAGCCGCGCGCGGTCGAGCGCATTGCGGATGGAGCGCGCATTCGCGAAGTGCGGTTGCGTCGCACGCAGGGCGACGTACTCGCGCATCGCCGAGATGGAGCCCTCGTCGAAACGGTAGTTCATCTGTCCCGCCATCTTCTCGGCGATGGCGAGCAGTTCGTCGCCGCTGTAGTCGGGAAAGTCGATGTGATGAGCGATGCGAGAGCTCATGCCCGGATTCGACTGGAAGAAGGTTCCCATGCGGTCCTTGTAGCCGGCGAGGATCACCACCAGATCGTCGCGGTGGTTCTCCATCACCTGGAGAAGGATCTCGATGGCTTCCTGGCCGTAGTCGCGCTCGTTTTCCGGCCGGTACAGGTAGTAGGCCTCGTCGATGAACAGCACCCCGCCCATCGCCTTCTTGAGCACCTCCTTGGTCTTGGGGGCGGTGTGGCCGATGTACTGGCCGACGAGGTCATCGCGCGTCACGCTCACCACGTGGCCTTTGCGCACATAGCCGAGCCGGTGAAGGATCTCGGCCATGCGCATGGCCACGGTGGTCTTGCCCGTCCCGGGGTTCCCGGTGAAGGACATGTGCAGACTGGGTGCGGCGGATTCGAGTCCGAGGGACTGCCGCGCCCGGGAGACCACGAGGAACGCGGCGATCTCCCGGATGCGCCGCTTCACCGGCGCGAGACCCACCAGATCACGGTCGAGCTGGTCGAGGACATCCTGGATTTGCGCATCCTGCAGGATGGCCTGCAGGTCGATCGACGCGGGGGCAGACACAGGCGCGTTCATCGGGATTCTCCGTCAGCCGGACATCAGGGGTAGCGCTCGCCTTCGGGGCGGGTTGCGGCGTAGGACTCCACGGTGTAGCGGATCATCCGGCCGTCGACTTCCTGACGGTTCAGACGGAATCCGGGTTCCTTCTCGGGGCGGTTGACGATGTAGGACATGCGCGGTGTCTCCCAGCCGCGGGTGGCGTCGAATGCCGTCACGCGGATGTAGTGGTGGGGAAACGTCTTGCGGCAGTTGTTGATTTCCATGAGGATACCCGCGGGGTCCTTCAGGTCGAACATCGGGTTGCCGAACATTTCCCAGTAGGTATTGCGGGGGTGCGGATCGTCGGTGTATTCAATGCCGATCGACCAGCCCTTGTCGAGGGCGTAGGCGATCTGCTTCGCAATCTGCGCGTCGGTGAGCGGGGGCAGGAAGGAGAACTGCCCTTGGGTGAGGCGGTTGCCGGTGTTGGTCATCATGGTGTGGGTCCTCAGGCGGCGGTGGCGGTGGGAACGAAGTCGGCGGTGTCGGTGGAGGCGTAGTTGAAGCTGATCTCGCCCCAGGTATCCAGCGCGGCCTTGAGCGGGGAGCACCAGCGGGCGGCCTCGGCCAGGATCTGCGGCCCTTCGTTCAGGTAGTCGCGGCCTTCGTTGCGGGCCTGGATCATCGCTTCGAGCGCCACGCGGTTGGC
>CAZEDA010000405.1:0-3816 GCA_964510915.1 uncultured Rhodocyclaceae bacterium
ACAAGGGCGAAATGATCGTCGACGGCGATCCGGATCCGCACGACATCCTGCGTCTGCTGGGGGTGGAAGCGCTGGCCCGGTACATCACCGACGAGGTCCAGGAGGTCTACCGCCTGCAGGGTGTCCGCATCAACGACAAGCACATCGAGGTGATCGTGCGGCAGATGCTGCGCCGGGTGCAGATCGTCGATGCCGGCGACACCCGCTTCATCCCGGGCGAGCAGGTCGAACGGGCGGATGTCCTGGAAGAGAACGACCAGATGGCGGCTGCCGAGAAGCAACCGGCCTCCTACGAGCATCTTCTCCTCGGCATCACCAAGGCCTCCCTGTCCACCGACTCGTTCATCTCGGCGGCTTCCTTCCAGGAAACCACCCGGGTGCTTACCGAGGCGGCGATCATGGGCAAGAAGGACGATCTGCGCGGTCTCAAGGAAAACGTCATCGTCGGCCGGCTCATTCCGGCAGGTACCGGTCTGGCCTACCACAACACCCGCAAGAAGAAGGCGCCTCTCACCGAGGCCGAGGTGTTCGTGGACGAGGCTCCGTCCGGGGAGCCGGAGGCGACGGACAGCCAGCAGGTGGCTTGACGGAGTTCCCTTAGGCCCCTAAACTCCGCAGTCTTTTATTCCGGGCGCGTGCGCCGCGCGCTCGATCACTCTGAAAGTTCCCGGGACGGCTCATTGCCGTCCCGACTTTTTGGACCTCGATAAATGCCGACTATCAGCCAGCTCGTGCGCAAGCCGCGTACGCGCAGCCCTTCGAAGAGCAAAGTGCCGGCCCTCGCCGGCTCGCCCCAGCGCCGTGGGGTGTGCACCCGCGTGTACACCACGACCCCGAAGAAGCCGAACTCGGCCCTTCGAAAGGTCGCCAAGGTCCGCCTGACCAATGGTTTCGAGGTCATCAGCTACATCGGCGGTGAGGGTCACAACCTCCAGGAACACTCGGTGGTGCTGATTCGCGGCGGCCGTGTGAAGGATCTTCCCGGTGTCCGCTACCACATCGTTCGCGGCAAGCTGGATACCCAGGGCGTCAAGGATCGCAAGCAGGGCCGTTCCAAGTACGGTTCCAAGCGTCCGAAGTGACGCGAAGTGACGATAAGTCCCTTAATGAATTGGTTTTTGACGGAGTAGAACATGCCGCGTCGTCGTGAGGTGCAGCGCCGGGAAATCCTGCCGGACCCGAAGTTCGGGAGCCAGGATGTCTCCAAATTCATCAACGTACTGATGATCAGCGGCAAGAAGTCCGTGGCCGAGAGCATCATGTACGGCGCCCTGGACCACATCCAGAAGAAGACCGGCAAGGATGCCCTGGAGGTGTTCAATCAGGCGCTCCAGAACGTCCGCCCGGTCGTCGAGGTGAAGAGCCGTCGCGTCGGTGGCGCCAATTACCAGGTTCCGGTCGAAGTTCGTGCGGTCCGCCGTACGGCCCTCGCGATGCGCTGGTTGCGTGAGGCTGCCCGCAAGCGCTCCGAGAAGTCGATGGGCTCCCGCCTGGGCGGAGAACTGGCCGAGGCGGCGGAAGGTCGCGGCGGCGCAATGAAGAAGCGTGATGAAGTCCACCGGATGGCGGAGGCGAACAAGGCCTTCTCCCATTATCGGTTCTAGGAAGTCGAGGAACGGGCTGTCCGCCTGGGGAAACCCGAGGCCGCCCGTTCCGGTGTTGTCCCGAGACCTGAGCCATGGCTCGCACGACCCCCATCGACAGGTATCGCAACATCGGCATCATGGCTCACATCGATGCCGGGAAGACGACGACAACCGAGCGCATCCTGTTCTACACCGGGGTGTCTCACAGGATCGGGGAAGTGCACGACGGCGCGGCCGTCATGGATTGGATGGAGCAGGAGAGGGAGCGCGGCATCACGATCACGTCGGCCGCGACCACCTGCTTCTGGAAGGGGATGGACAAGAGCTATCCCGAGCACCGCATCAACATCATCGACACGCCCGGGCATGTCGATTTCACCATCGAGGTGGAGCGCAGTCTGCGGGTGCTGGATGGAGCGTGCACGGTGTTGTGTGCGGTGGGCGGCGTGCAGCCGCAGACGGAAACGGTGTGGCGGCAGGGCGACAAGTATGGGGTTCCGCGCCTGCTGTTCGTGAACAAGATGGACCGGCAGGGCGCGAACTTCATGCGCGTGTTCGAGCAGGTCCGTGACAGGCTGAAGGCCAGTCCGGTCCCGATCCAGATTCCGATCGGTTCCGAGGACAGCTTCGAGGGTGTGATCGACCTGGGCAAGATGAAGGCGATCTACTGGGATGAGCCGACCCAGGGCATGCGCTTCGAAGAGCGGGAGATTCCCGAGGAGTTGCGCGCCGAGGCGGAGTCCTGGCGCGAAAAGATGATCGAGGCGGCCGCTGAGGCCACCGAAGAGCTGATGAACAAGTATCTCGAGACCGGCACTCTGGGGCTCGAGGACGTGAAGCTGGGCCTGCGCACGAGGACGATCCGGAACGAGATCTTCCCCATGTTGTGCGGGTCCGCCTTCAGGAACAAGGGCGTCCAGGCGATGCTGGATGCCGTGATCGATTACCTGCCGGCGCCCGTGGATATTCCGGACGTCAAGGGCACGCTGGAGTCGGGTGACGCCGCGAGCCGCAAGGCCGACGACGATGAGCCCTTCGCCGGGCTGGCCTTCAAGATCATGACCGACTCATTCGTCGGACAGTTGATCTTCTTCCGGGTGTATTCCGGAGTGGTCCGGTCGGGCGACACGATTTACAACCCGGTGAAGCGCCGAAAGGAGCGGATCGGGCGGCTGCTGCAGATGCACGCGAACGAGCGGGAAGAGATCGGGGAAGTTAGGGCGGGCGACATCGCCGCCGCGGTGGGGCTGAAGGATGCCTCCACCGGCGACACGATCTGCGACCCATCGAAGGTCATCGTGCTCGAGAGGATGGAGTTCCCCGAGCCCGTGATCCACGTGGCGGTGGAGCCGAAGACGAAGAGTGACCAGGAAATGATGGGCCTCGCCCTGAACCGCCTGGCGCAGGAAGACCCGTCCTTCCGTGTGCGGACGGACGAGGAGTCGGGCCAGACGATCATCTCGGGCATGGGTGAACTGCACCTGGAGATCATCGTCGACAGGATGAAGCGTGAGTTCTCGGTCGACGCCAACGTCGGCGCGCCGCAGGTGGCGTACCGCGAGGCGATCCGGACGCCGGTCGAGATCGAAGGCAAGTTCATCAAGCAGTCCGGCGGCAAGGGACAGTACGGCCACGTGTGGCTCAGGATGGAGCCGAACGGGGCGGGCAAGGGATTCGAATTCGTGGACGCCATCAAGGGTGGTGTCGTACCTCGGGAGTACATCCCCGCGGTGGAGAAGGGGCTGGAGGACACGCTGCCGAACGGTGTTCTCGCAGGATTCCCGGTGGTGGACGTCAAGGTCACGCTGTTTGACGGCTCCTACCACGAGGTCGATTCGAGCGAGAACGCGTTCAAGATGGCGGCTTCCATCGCCTTCAAGGACGGGATGCGCAAAGCGAATCCGGTTCTGCTCGAGCCCACGATGGCCGTCGAGGTGGAGACACCCGAGGAATTCATGGGCAACGTGATTGGCGACTTGAGCTCTCGTCGCGGAATGATTCAGGGCATGGAAGATGTGGTCGCCGGCATCAAGGCGATCAAGGCCGAAGTCCCGCTTGCGGAGATGTTCGGGTATTCCACGTCGCTACGGTCTGCGACCCAGGGGCGAGCGACCTACACGATGGAATTCAAACACTACTCCGAGGCGCCCAAGAACGTCGCGGAAGCCGTTATCAACAAGAATTGACTTTGAATTAGAGGACTGAACATGGCTAAGGGCAAGTTTGAACG
>CAZEDA010000406.1:0-3785 GCA_964510915.1 uncultured Rhodocyclaceae bacterium
GGCGAGTCGAGCGGCTGGCTGCACATGCTGGTCTGGCTGGGGCTCTTTGGTCTGGTCGCGTCGTTCCACGGCATCATCCTCGGCTACTCGCGGCAGATCTTCGCACTGTCCCGGGCGGGCTACCTTCCCGCGTTCCTCGGCAAGGTGCATCCGAAGTTCCAGACGCCCCACGTTGCCGTGATCGCCGGCGGTGTCGTGGGCATTCTGGCCATCTTCAGCGACGAACTCATCTCCTTCGGCGGGCAGACACTCACGGCCAACATCGTGACCATGAGCGTGTTCGGCGCCATCGTGATGTACATCGCTAGCATGGCCAGCCTGTTCGCCCTGCGCAGGAACGAGCCGTCGCTGCCGCGTCCGTTCCGGGCGCCGGTGTTCCCGCTGTTCCCGGCCTTTGCCCTCGTCGCAGCCGTGATCTGCCTCGGCACGATGATCTACTACAACCCGCTCATCGCCGTGCTGTTCCTCGGCCTCGGCGCGATCGGTTACGCCTACTTCCTCTTCACCGGCAAGCGCCGCGAGGAGGCCCTGACCGCGGTAGCATAACTCTATGCCCTACGCCCATTCGATCGGATCGCAACGCTACGTCTTCGAGGACCTCCGCACGCTGATGGCGCGGGCCAGCCCCGCGCGCTCCGGCGACGAGCTGGCCGGCGTCGCCGCGCAGAGCAGCGCCGAGCGCGCGGCAGCGCAGATGGCCCTCGCGGAGGTTCCGCTCCGGACCTTTCTCAACGAAGCGGTCGTCCCGTACGAGGAGGACGAGGTCACCCGCCTCATCATCGATACGCACGACGCGCAGGCGTTTGCGCCGATTGCCCACCTGACGGTCGGCGGCCTTCGCGATTGGCTGCTGTCCGACCAGGCAGACAGCGAAGCGCTGCGCAAGGCGGCGCGCGGGTTCACGCCGGAGATGGCGGCGGCGGTCAGCAAGATCATGCGCCACCAGGATCTCATCCTCGTGGCGCGCAAGTGCCGGGTCGAGACCCGCTTCCGTGATACCGTCGGTCTGCCCGGACGGCTTTCCACCCGGCTGCAACCGAATCATCCGACCGACAGCGCGGCCGGCATTGCCGCGAGCGTGCTGGACGGCCTGCTCTACGGCAGCGGCGATGCCGTGATCGGCATCAACCCCGCAAGCGACAACGTCGCACAGGTCACGCTGCTGCTGGAGATGCTGGACGCCGTGATCCAGCGCTACGAGATCCCCACGCAGAGCTGCGTGCTCACGCACGTCACCAACACCATCCAGTGCATCGAGCGCGGTGCGCCCGTGGACCTCGTGTTCCAGTCCATCGGCGGCACCGAGGGCACCAACCGCAGTTTCGGAATCGACCTGGCGCTGCTGGGCGAAGCCCGCGACGCGGCCCTGTCGCTCGAGCGCGGCGCGATGTTCGCGGACGGGCGGCGCGGGACCAACGTGATGTACTTCGAGACAGGGCAGGGCAGCGCGCTCTCGGCACAGGCGCACCATGCGTGCGACCAGCAGACGATCGAAGCGCGGGCCTACGCCGTGGCGCGACGGTTCGAGCCGCTGCTGGTGAACAGCGTGGTCGGATTCATCGGCCCCGAGTATCTGTACGACGGCCGGCAGATCATCCGTGCCGGGCTGGAAGACCACTTCTGCGCCAAGCTGCTGGGCCTGCCGATGGGTTGCGACATCTGCTACACCAACCACGCCGAGGCCGACCAGAACGACATGGACGTGCTGCTCACGCTGCTGGGCGTGGCGGGCTGCAGCTTCATCATGGGCATTCCCGGCTCCGACGACGTGATGCTCAACTACCAGACGACCTCGTTCCACGATGCGCTGTATGCCCGGCGTGTGCTCGGCCTCAAGCCGGCGCCGGAGTTCGAGCAGTGGCTGGAGAAGATGCGCATCACGCAACCCGGCTCCCCTGACCGGCTGGTGGAAGGCGTGCCGCCTGCGTTCGGACGCATGCTGGAGCATCGCGCATGAGTGACGCCGTCACGAAGAATCCCTGGAGCGTGCTGCGCAAGCACACGCCCGCCCGGATCGGCCTGGGTCGCAGCGGCATCAGTCAGCCGACTTCCGTGCAGCTGGAGTTCCAGCTCGCGCATGCGCAGGCGCGGGACGCCGTTCACCGCCCCTTCGATCACGCTGCGGTGGAATCCGCGGTACAGGCCATGGGTCTGCCGACGCTGCTCCTGCACAGCGCCGCGGCGGATCGGCCCACCTACCTGAAGCGACCCGATCTCGGACGCCGTCTCGACGACGCTTCGCTCGCTCGGCTGGAAGCCCTGGACCTCGAAGGCAGGCCGGACGTCGCCGTGGTGATCGCCGACGGTCTGTCGGCGCTGGCGGTGGAATGTCATGCCGCGCCGTTCATCGCGCTGCTGCGGCCGGCTCTAGGGGCAGGATGGCGCTGGGCGCCGGTGACCGTCGTGCGGCAGGGGCGGGTGGCGGTCGGTGACCCCATCGGCCATGCGCTGGGTGCGCGCCTGGTGGTCGTCCTCATCGGCGAGCGGCCAGGGCTCAGCTCGCCGGACAGCATGGGTGTCTACGTGACGTGGGCACCGCGTCCCGGGCGCGTGGACGCCGAGCGCAACTGCATCTCGAATGTGCGGCCGGAAGGCCTCGCCCTGTCCGCCGCGGCGGAGCGCCTGGCGTGGCTGCTGCGCGAGGCGCGGCAGCGCGAGCTCACCGGTGTGGACTTGAAGGACGAGAGCGTTCCGGCGCTTGCACCCGTGAACATGGCCGACAGCTTCCTGCTGGCGGACGGTGACGCGGATCTCCCGTAGTCTCGCGGCGGCTGCCTGTTCCGCCCTTCCCGGGTAACGGACGCCCGCTACCCACCTCGGTGGCTCACACCTCCGTCCTGCTGCCGTAGTCTCGCGGCGGAACACGTTCCTTTGCAGTGGGGGTCTTCGGCGCCTTCACGCCGACCGGGATCGAAGGCGCTCGCCACGCGTAAACGATGCTTTTGCAATAGAAGATCGTTTCCTCTGGAATCGGTATTTTCGATAGGTACCCGTGACCGGCTCGCCGGGCGTCCCGACTGGAGACGGGCATCGCGCGCATCAGAACCTTCGACAATTCCGAACAGTGCGAGGGTGGCCAACCAACGTCGTATTGACGATTCGTCCTATCGTGACTAGCTTTTCTCCAAAACAACGGTTCTGGGGCAACGCAACGTTTTCGGAGTGCCGACGGCTGGTCGCCGGATCGCGGGCAGTTCGAAGCGTCTGGCAGAGTCGCCTTGCAGTCCGTAGGAGACCATAGAAATGCAACTCGCTTTCCTTTGCGAATCCTCCCCGCACGTCCCGGCTGACCGGTCCCGTCGACTGGCCAATTGGCGTTTTCGCCCCATCGTTCTGGCAATGGCCGCCGCCTTCGCAAGTCCGGCCGGCGCTCAGGTTCCCGCCAGCTTCATCGCTCAGAAGATCACGGGCCCCGCCGGCGGCGTCGTCACGAGCTTCGGCGTGACCGACAGTTCGGTGGTGGGCGCAATGCAGTTCAGCCAAGGGCCCATCGTGGCGTGGCAGAACCGGACGATCGGCACCCTTGCGGCGGGGACGGGCCGCGGGATCAACGGCGACGGCGACATCGTGGGCTACACCTCCATCCAGGCGGCAAACGGCCAGGCCTTCGTCGCGATGCGGTGGTCACCCGGACTGAACGGGGTCACCGTGCTGTCGCCGGTCCACTCCGAATGGCGAGAAGCATCGGCCGCGACGGTTGCAGTTCCCAACTAAAGCACTTTGAAGGAGACTCCATGCGTACCTTTCCCACACCTTTGTTGATATCGGCGGCCGCCCTTGCCGTG
>CAZEDA010000407.1:0-3785 GCA_964510915.1 uncultured Rhodocyclaceae bacterium
GGAAATCCGCCGCTCCACCCGCCGCGCCGGCCGCCGCGCATGGGCAGACCGCTCACACCGCCAGCCAGCGTGAAGACGAACGCGATGACCGCGGCCACGACACCGATGGCGACAACCCCGACGAGAAACCACGCGGCACCTCCGGCGAGCCCGCCCACGACGGTGGCCGCGGGAACCCGGCCGACGATGCGACGGAGGATGCCGCCCACCACCACGACCAGCATCACGCCGATCACGAACAGCGACTCGAGGTTGCCCGTGGACCCCGGAGACGGGCCGCTGCGCGGTGCAGGCGGCGGGAGCGCCTCGCCATCCACGAGCCGGATCATGGCATCCACGCCTGCATCCACCCCCCCGGCGAAGTCGCCGGCCTTGAACCGCGGCACGATGATGTCGGAAATGATCTGCTTGGAGACGGCGTCCGACAGCACGCCTTCGAGGCCGTACTGGGTCTCGATGCGGAGCGCGCGGTCGTCCTTGGCGATCAGCAGCAGCGCGCCGTCGTCGACGGCCTTTCGGCCGGGTTTCCACGCCTCGGTCACGCGGATGGCGTACTGCTCGATGGTCTCGGGCTGCGTGGTGGGCACGAGCAGCACGAAGATCTGCGCTCCCTTGCGGGCTTCGAATGCCTGCAGCTTCGATTCGAGCGCTGCGGCCTGGGAGGCGGACAACGTGCCCGTCATGTCCGTCACCCGCGCCTTGAGCGCGGGGACGGGTACCTGGGCAGACACCGCACAGACGAGGCCTATAAGCAGCGCCAGCCCCGAAAGCCAGCGCGCCGGCGACAGCAGTGTCATCGCGTCACTTCGCCGGCTGGGACTTGCCGAAGTCCACCTGCGGCGGCTTGGCGATCGCCGCTTCGTTCTCGACCGTGAAGTTGGCCTTTTCCTTGTAGCTGAACACCATCGCCGTCAGGTTCACGGGGAACTGGCGGATGTGCGTGTTGTACGTCTGCACGGACTTGATGTAGCGGTTGCGCGCCACGGTGATGCGGTTCTCGGTGCCTTCCAGCTGGGCCTGCAGATCCCGGAAATTCTGGTCGGACTTCAACTGCGGATAGTTCTCCGCGACGACCAGCAGACGCGACAGGGCAGAGGTCATCTCGCCCTGGGCCTTCATGAAGCGATCGAGCGCCGCCGGATCGTTGACGAGTTCCGGCGTGGCCTGGATGCCGCCGACCTTCGAGCGGGCTTCCGTGACACCGAGCAGGATTTCCTTTTCCTGGTCTGCGAAGCCCTGGACGGTCTTCACGAGGTTGGGGATGAGATCCGCCCGCCGCTGATACTGGTTCACGACTTCGCTCCAGGCCGCCTTCACTTCCTCGTCCTGGGACTGGATCGTGTTGTAGCCGCAGCCGGACATCGCCGCTGCCACCATCAGGACGCCCAGCCAACCGCGCACGCGTTGCCACATCGTTGTGTTCCTCCGGTGAGAAATGCGAGCCCGGCGCCAACTCCGCGACTCATGCGGTATGTATGGGCGGTTTTCGCGTTATCCAGGGCTGGTGATGGTCTGACCCGATGCCTGGACGAAGCCCGCCATGGTGTCACGGGCGAAGCAGAGGTCCTCCCACACCTTGGCCTTCTCGGGCAGGTTGCGCAGGAGGTAAGCCGGATGATAGGTCACGATCAGCGGCACAGACCGGTACTCGAGCACCCGGCCCCGCAGTCGGGCGATGGGCTCGTCGGAGCCCAGGAGGTTCGCGGCTGCCACCTTGCCCAGCGCCACGATAAGGCGGGGCCGGATGAGATCCACCTGCCGCTGCAGGAACGGCATGCACGATGCCGCCTCGGGAGGCTCCGGATTGCGGTTGCCCGGCGGCCGGCACTTCACGACGTTCGCAATGAAGACATTGTCGCCGCGGCGCAGGCCGATCGCGGCCAGCATGTTGTCGAGCAGCTTGCCGGCCTGGCCCACGAAGGGCTCGCCCTTCGCGTCCTCGTCGGCACCGGGCCCCTCCCCCACGAACAGCCAGTCGGCCGCGCGATCGCCGACGCCGAAGACCGTCCTGTTGCGGCGGGCTGCCAGCGCGCAGGCCTCGCACGCGGCAACGGCCTGCTCCAGTTCGGGCCAGTCCATGCGGAGGATCGCCTCCGCGCGCTCGGACGGGACGACCGGCGCCGACACAGGCACCTCGCGGACCGGGGTCCGCGAAACCGGTGCACGGGGTGACGTCTCGCGGGGCGACTCGATCGGCCGCACGACTTCGGGTGCCACGGCGTCAGGGGACGCCGGCGCCTCCTGGGCGAGATCGCGCCGCACCCAGCGCGGGCCCAGGCCCAGTTCTTCCAGCATTTCCTTGCGATCGGTCATGCGAGGTCCTTCCCCATCAGGATGGCGTCTTCGCGCCCGGTCGTCGCCGGGTAGTAGTTGCGCCGCACGGCGAGTTCGTGGAACCCCGCCTTCATGTAGAGACGGCGCGCCGGGTCGTTGGATCGGCGGACTTCCAGCAGCATCGCATGGGCGCCGAACTCTCGCGAACGGCCCTCGAAGAACTCCAGCAGGCGCCCGCCCAGGCCCCGGCCCTGGGCTTCGCGTGACACGCTGATGTTGAGCAGGTGGGCCTCGCCTACCCCGACCATCAGCACACCGTAGGCAATGAGGACCTCGTCCGTGTCCACGACCCAGCAGGAATGTCCCGCGACCAGGGAGTCCGCGAAGTTGCCGCGCGTCCACGGATGCGTGTACAGATCGCGCTCGATGGCCGCGACGCGGTCGAGATCCGCCTCGCGCATCGGCCGGTAGTGCTCGCTGCCCGGCGCGCGCATCAGGAAGATCCTCGCGGATGCCTCCGACCGCCTTTCGCCGCCATCCGGCCGAAGCTCACGACGCCCTGCCCGGGCATGTCATCGCTCCGCCATCGTGAGGGCGACCTTGTCGCGGACGTAGCGCGGCACGAGCGCATCCGGCGCCTCACGGAACCCGTCCGGGAAGCGGACCGCGGCGAGTGCAGCCACGAATCCCGCCTCGGACGCCATGCCGGGGAGGATCGGGCCGACACGATCGCCCAAGCGGGTGGCCAGAGCATCCGCATGGCGCGCAAAGCCGTCACCGGCACCCGTCCAGCCGTATCCCTCCGGAAGGAATACGTTCTCGGGCGCACAGACGACGGGTCCGTGCACTGCGACCACATCGTCCGCCCGCCGCTCGAACCCCGCCGCATACACTTCCTGCATGCGCGCGTCCGTGCAGACGACGACCCGGCTGGCGCCGCTGCCCCACGCAATGGCATCGAGGGACCCGACCACGGCCACCGGCAGCCCCGCCCCGAAGGCGAGACCCTGGGCAACCGATGCCACGATCCTCAGGCTGGTGAAGGAGCCCGGCCCCATGGCGGCGGCAATGCCGTCGAGATCGCCGAGGGTCCACTGCGCTTCCGCGAGGAGTTCGCGGACCATGGGGAGCAGCAGGTCGGAATGGTGGCGGGTGGTGCGCTCGATCCTCTGCCGGATGCCGGCCGGGTCCGCGAGGGCGGCGGAACAGCATTCCGAGGTGCAGTCGAGCGCGAGGATCTTCAAGGATGGGGGCGTACTGGCAGAGGCTGCGGCGACGGTCAGCCGACCTCTGCGCCGAGCGTTCAGGGGACACGGCCGGCGCCCTGGGCGCAGACCGGAGTTGCGATCGATTGTATCGGACACGGCCAGCGCGGTCGCCCTTTGTATAATCCGCCGTCTCGTGCTTCCCCGGCCCGGAAGCCGCGACGACAATTCGAATTGCCGGAGGATGCCTTGGGAAGGACTGATCAAGTGGAGCGGCCGCGACGGAGGTCCTCCGGGCGGATGACA
>CAZEDA010000408.1:0-3758 GCA_964510915.1 uncultured Rhodocyclaceae bacterium
GCTTTCCTCACGGCGATCGTCGACACGATCCCGCATCAGGTCACCGTGAAGGATGCCGCGGGACGCTGGATTCTCTGCAACGCCGCCACGCGGGATTGGCTCGGCCGATCGGCTGCAGCGATCCTGGGGGCCACCGACGCCGACCTGCTGCCGGCGGACGAAGCCGGCCGGAGGGCGCTCGAACATCGGGACATCGTGAGTACGGGCGAGACCGTCTCACTCGAAAGGGAGCTTGCAGGACCCCGGGGAGGACTGTCATGGTGGCACACGACTCTGTCACGTCTGGATCTGCCCGACGGCGGGCGTTTCGTGGTCAGTGTCTCGATGGATCTCACGGCGCAGCGGCGCGCCGCTGCCGAAGTGGAGCGAAGTCGCGAGTTCCTGCGCATGATTCTGGATGGACTCCCCCACCCCACATACGTACGTGATTCGCAGAGCCGTTGGGTCCTGGTAAACGAGGCCTGTGCGCGGGCGTTCGGCCGCCCGGTCGACAAGCTGATCGGGCGCATGGACGCGCAGATCCTCGGCGAGCGCGTGGCGAACGAGATCCGTCTGGAGGACGAGCAGCTGCGGCGCACCGGACAGCCCCTGATGACCGAGCAGCGTCTGGAGGATCTCGACGGCAAGGTGTACTGGGTGCTCAAGCACAAGGCGCTCATCACGACGTCCGACGGCGACGAGTACGTGGTCGGCAGCGCCATCGACATCACGGAACAGAAACTCGCGCGCGATACGCTGGAGCGGGCGACGGTGCGTCTCGAACTGCTGAACGCGCTGTCCGACGAATCGCTGCATCACGCGCCGGTGGCGATCCTCGCGAAGCGTCTCGCCGAGGGAGCGCTGCGCCTGTTTCCTTACTCGCGTCTGTGCGTTCACGAGATCCGTTCCGGGGAGAACGGGCCCACAGTGCTTGCCATGGCCGGCGGCCCCGCTCCCGACAGGCTGGAGCCGGCGCGCGGACTGCTGACGGCGGCACCGCAGGCGCTGCGGATGCTGATGCAGGATCGGATGGTCCAGGTGGCCGATGCGCGCGTCGATCCGGTCACGGACGGGTGTGTGTCCGCCCTCGACGAACTGCTGATCCGCGCCGTGCTGGCGGTCCCGATCCGGGCCGAAAGCCATGTGGCCTACGTCCTGTCGATCGAGTCCGTGTCCGTTCGCCATTGGACACGCGACGATGTCACCGTGGCGCTCGAGTTGGCCGAAGCGGCTTCCGCGGTGCTCACCAGCCGTGCCGTGATCCAGCGCCGGGCCCAGGCCGAGCAGGCCCTGCGGGAGAGCGAGGCCACCCTGCGGGCCATCGTCTGGGCCTCGGAACTCGGCGCCTGGACGTGGGAAGTTGCCGATGAGACCGTGCACTACTCCACGCAGTACCGCGCCCAGCTCGGCCTCACCGAGGAGGAGTTTCCGGACCGGTTCTCATCGTGGACCGCGCGCGTGCATCCCGACGACCTGCCGCTGGCGCTCGAGGCCATCGACAAGGCGCTCAACTCCGACACGGACCTGCACCACGTGGAGTTCCGCATGCGCCACAAGGACGGCAGCTGGCGGCACTTCGTGTCCCGGGCGCAGGTCCAGCGGGACGGCTACGGACGCCCCCTGCGCCTGCTGGGCGGACACATCGACGTGACGGAGTTCCGCGAGACCCAGAACAGCCTGCGGCTCCATCGGGACGAACTGGAAGCCCTCGTCGCCGAGCGCACCAAGGAACTCGTTGCCGCGAAGGTCGCCGCGGAAGAAGCCAACCGCGCGAAGTCGGAGTTCCTGGCCAACATGTCGCACGAATTGCGCACGCCGATGCATGCGATCCTGTCGTTCTCCCGGCTTGGCCAGGAGCGCGTGCGCAGCGACCTCGGCGGTGCCGACGGCGCCAAGGCCGGGACCTACTTCGATCGCATTGCCACCAGCGGCCAGCGGCTGCTCGCCGTGGTCAACGATCTCCTCGACCTGTCCAAGCTGGAAGCCGGCCGGATGCGCTACGAGTTCGACACCCACGATCTGCGCGAAATCGCCGATGCCGCCGTGATCGAGCTCTCCGCGCTCGCCCGCGACAAGGATGTCGCCCTCGAACTCGCCGGCGGCTATCTTCCCGAGCCGATCTGGTGCGACTCCGTGCGGCTGGGGCAGGTCGTGCGCAACCTCGTCGGCAACGCGATAAAGTTCACCCCGCCGGGCCGCGGCATCGTGCTCGCCATCGAGCGGGATCACGTCGTCGGACCGGATGGCGAAGCGGACGAGATCGCGCGTCTCATCGTGCGCGATCAGGGGGTCGGAATTCCGGAGGCCGAATTGGAATCGGTATTCGACAAGTTCGTGCAAAGCTCCGCGACCAAGAGCGGCGCAGGCGGTACCGGGCTCGGGCTCGCGATCTGCCGCGAAATCGTGAGCCAGCACGGCGGCCGGATCTGGGCGGAACCCAATCCGGGAGGCGGCACTGCCATCGTGGTCGAGCTTCGCCGCACCGCTGTGTCGGGGAACGAAGCCGCGACCGCCGTCGATGAAGGCGAACCGCGTGTCGCCTGACCACCGTACTCCCGCGAACCTGGACACCGCCCGATCCGTGGATACGCGTCCGCGCGCGGCTGCACCGGCCAGATCTGCACTGCCCTGGTGGGTCATGCTCGCCGTCTCCGCGGTATCCCTGGCTGTCTGGTTCTGGCTCGATTCCGGTCAGCGTCAGGAGGATGCCGCACGCTTCGGTCGTGCGGCGGCGGAAGCGGTCCATCGGATGGACGTTGTCTTCCGCGAGACCGAAGCGGAGGTGCGTTCCCTGGCCGGTGTGATCGCCATGAACCCAAACCTTTCCCGCGAGGAATGGCGTGCGTTTCTCCGCAGGCAGCAGGCTCCCGGCACCCGTCCGAACCATGGCAGCGTGTTTGTCCGTCGTGTGCCCTGCAATGCGCTGGCTGACTACGAGCGAAGGATGACGACGGTGTATCCCGGCTACAAGGTCTGGCCCCGTGGGGATCACCCTGTGTGCTATCCGATGGAGTACTTCGGCAGCAATCTCGAATCCACCGTGTCGGTGGCCGGATTCGATTCCGGTTCGGATACCGCTCGCCGCGCAGCCATGGCAAGGGCGGCTGCCCAGGGGGACGTGAGCTACACAGGCGTCGTGCGACTGGCGGACTCCCTGTCCGGCCGCGAGCCGGAAGAGCATGACGCGGGGCCGGCGGTGCTCATGTATGCCCCGGTCTTCGCCCGAGGCGCTGCCGTCGGTGGCACGCAGCTTGACCACCCTTCGATCATCGGTTTTGCCGCGGCGGGCGTGCGCGTTGGCCGGGTGCTAACGGACATCGTCGGGCGTGATGGCCTCCTCGCGATCACGCTCACCATTCCCGAGTCGCTCGCCGAGCCGATCCGTACCGGCCAGGCGGTGGGTCCTCCCGCGCAACTGTTCGGCGCGCCCGACGGTGACCGCTTCATCCATCTGGAGTCGTTACGCAGGGCCGATACCACCTGGCAGTTGCGCGTGGAACCGACGGGCGCCTTCTGGGCGGGCACCAGCCGTACGGACGCCCGGACGGTGCTGTCCGTCGGCCTCATCGTCGCGGTCGCACTCTTCATCCTTCTCCGACGCCTGGACGACCGCCGGGTCGAGGCCCAGGTGCAATATGCTGCCGTGCTGCAGGATCGCGAGGCCATCCACCAGGAAAGTCTGGCCTTGAGCCAGCGCCGCTACCGTGCCGCGTTTGCCAGCAGCGGCATGGGAGTCTGGGAATGGGACCCGTCGAGCCAGCGCCTGTACCTGAGCGCGA
>CAZEDA010000409.1:0-3755 GCA_964510915.1 uncultured Rhodocyclaceae bacterium
TCACGCTCACCGTCGTCGAACCCGTGATGAACGGCATCGGGTCCGATGCGTTCGCGCTGGTGTGGGACGGCAATCGCCTTCATGGACTCAATGCCTCGGGCCGAGCGCCCGCCGCCTGGACGCCCGAGTTCTTCGGTTCTGCGAAGACGATGCCTTCCCAGGGCTGGAACACCGTTACCGTGCCGGGCGTGGTCTCGGCATGGGTCGCGCTCTGGCGGGCGTTCGGGTCCCTGCCCTTCCCCGCGCTGTTCCAGCCGGCGATCGAATATGCGGAGCGGGGCTTCGTCGTCTCGCCCACCGTCGCGCGGCAGTGGGCGGGTCAGGCCGATGTGTTCCGCAACGAGCCAGGCTACGCGCAGGCATTCCTGCCCGGCGGTCGCGCGCCAATTGCTGGCGAGCGTTTCTCGTTTCCCGACCAGGGCGCCACGCTGCGCGATATCGCGGCAACAGAAGGCGAATCCTTCTATCGCGGCGCACTCGCGAAGAAGATCGCGGACTTCGCCAGGCGCACCGGTGGCGCCATCACCGAGGCCGATCTCGCCGCCCACCGGGCGGACTGGGTGCAGCCCGTTTCGCAGGAGTACCGCGGGTACAAGCTTCACGAGATCCCGCCGAGCGGCCAGGGCATCTCCGCCCTGATCGCACTGGGCATCCTCGGACACCACGACATCGCGTCGCACGCGCTGGATTCCGCGGGCTCGCTCCATCTGCAGATCGAAGCAATGAAGCTCGCGTTCGCCGATGTCTATGCGCACGTGGCCGATCCCTCGGCCATGAAGATCCACGGCTCCGACCTTCTCGACCCCGGCTACATCGCGCAGCGTGCCAAGCGCATCGATCCGCAGCGCGCCCAGGTGTTCGGCGCGGGGACGCCGCCCGGGTCCGGCACGGTGTACCTGACGGCCGCGGACGCATCGGGTCGCATGGTTTCGTACATCCAGTCCAACTACAACGGATTCGGTTCCGGCGTCGTGGTCGAGGGCACGGGGATTTCGCTGCAGAACCGCGGGTCGGCCTTCTCGCTCACGCCCGGACACCCGAATCTCGTGGGTCCGGGCAAGCGCCCGTTCCACACGATCATCCCCGGGTTCGTGACGAGAGACGACGACGCGGTGATGAGCTTCGGGGTGATGGGCGCGGACATGCAGCCGCAGGGCCATCTGCAGATGATGGTGCGGCTCGCCGACTACCGGCAGAACCCGCAGGCCGCCATCGACGCGCCGCGCTGGAAGATCGCCAAGGACGGTGCGGTGCTGGTGGAGAACACGATGCCCGCGGCAACCGTGGAAGGCCTCCAGCGGCTGGGCCACGAGATCCGCGTCACCCCGCGCTGGGCCATGGACTACGGCTCGGCACAACTCATCCACCGCCTGCCGCATGGCTACTTCGCAGCGTCCGAGCCACGGCGCGACGGGCAGGCCGTCGGCTTCTAGAGCAATCGAAGGGTCTGATCCATCGGCGTGCGCGCCGATGGATCAGATTGGCTCCCGCTACTTGGCTGGTGGTGCGGCAAGCACCGCTTCCACCTGCTCCCGCATGGACTTCTCACGGATCGCGCTCAGCGTCGTGCGCGTGGTGATCACGTCCGGATCGATCTGCAGTTCGATGAGCGCCGGCTTGCCCGAGGCCTGAGCGCGCTCGAATGCCGCCGGAAAATCCGCCGTGGCGGTGACCAGCTCACCGTGGCATCCGTACGCGCGCGCCAGTGCCGGGAAATCCGGATTGGCGAGCATGGTGCCGTGCGTGCGTTCCGGAAACTCGCGCTCCTGGTGCATGCGGATCGTCCCGTACATCCCGTTGTTGATGAGGATCACGATGATCGGCAGGTCGTACTGCACCGCCGTCGCGAGTTCCTGCCCGTTCATCATGAAGTCGCCGTCGCCGGTGAAGGCGACGACCACGCGCTCCGGATGCACGGCCTTCGCGGCCACGGCCGCCGGGACTCCATAGCCCATCGCGCCGTTGGTCGGCCCGAGCTGGGTCCGGAAGCCACCGTACGGGTAGAACCGGTGCGCCCAGCTGGAGAAGTTGCCTGCGCCGTTGGTGACGATGGTGTCTCGCGGAAGCTTCTGCGCCATCCAGGAGACGATCGCGCTCGGGTTGACCGGCCCTGGCACTTCCACCGGATGCGCGTTGTCGAGGTAGTCCTGATGGGCCTGGGCGGTCCACTCCTCCCAGTTCTCCCACTCGGCAGGGCCGAGGGATGCGGCCGCCTCGGCGAACTCCGGCATGCCGCTGTTGATGAGCAGTTCGGCCTGGTAGACGCGGCCGAGTTCTTCCGCACCGGGATGCACGTGCACGAACCGCTGGTTCATGCGCGGCACGTTGAACAGACCGTAGCCGCCGGTGGTCATCTCGCCCAGCCGCCCGCCGACGCAGAGGATGAGGTCCGCTTCGTCGAGCCGCTTGCGCAGCGACGGCGGCAGACCCACGCCGATATCGCCAGCGTACTGCGGATGCAGGTTGTCCATCAGGTCCTGCCGGCGGAAGGTGCATGCCACCGGGAGCCGATTGCGCTCCGCGAAGCGCTGGATGTTGGCGCAGGCCTCCCTGGTCCAGCCGCCGCCGCCGAGGATCAGCATCGGGCGCCGGCACATCTGCAGCAGGTGACGCACCATCGCCATGTCGCGCATGGAGGGGCTCGCGGCCACGCGCGCATAGCGGTTGAGAACGGGCGCGCGCACGCGCGTCATCAGCATGTCTTCCGGCAACGCCAGCACCACCGGACCCGGTCGGCCCGACGTGGCGAGATGGAAGGCGTGGCTCACCATCTCGGGAATGCGATCCGCCCGATCGATCTGCGCGACCCACTTGGCGATCGACCCGAACATCCGGCGATAGTCGATCTCCTGGAAGGCCTCGCGTTCCACCACATCGCTGCCGACCTGACCGATGAAGAGAATCATCGGGGTGGAGTCCTGCTGGGCGGTGTGCACACCGATGGCGGCATTGGATGCGCCCGGCCCGCGGGTGACGAAGCAGATTCCGGGACGGTTGGTGAGCTTTCCGTAGGCCTCCGCCATGAAGGCGGCGCCTCCCTCCTGCCGGCATACATGGAGGGTGAGCGTCTCGCGGACGTCGAACAGGGCGTCGAGCACGGCGAGATAGCTCTCGCCGGGGACGCAGAAGGCACGGTCGACACCGTGCGTCACGAGCGCGTCCACGAGGATCTTGCCGCCATGCGGCAGACTGCGGTCTGGGGTCATCGGGTCATTCCTGGCTGAAGGATCGGGACGGGTCACCGATCGCCGCGGCGCCCCGGTCAATCATCGCAGAGCCGCGCGCCGCCTGCCAACCCTTGCCGGAAATGCGCTGCACCATCGCGTATGCCGCCTTTCGGGCGACGCGGACGGGACTCACCGATATAATCGCGCGCTGCCCGCCGCCGGACGAGGGTCGACGGGCCATCGACATCAAGCAATATCTCGGAACACCGGAGAGGAGACCCCAGCCATGATCTGGCAGCAAGTGTATGACCCACTGAACAGCATGGTGCTGTCTACGCTCCTTGCTGCCATTCCCGTGGTGGTGATGCTGGGCGGTCTCGCCTTCCTGCACATGTCCGCCCACATGGCCGCAATCTGGGGTCTCGTGAGCGCGCTGGCCGTGGCGATCATCGTCTTCGGGATGCCCACGACCATGGCCCTCAGCACCGCGGGCTACGGCGCACTGTTCGGCCTCCTGCCCATCGGCTGGATCGTGCTGAACATCATCTTTCTGTATCAGCTCACCAAGGACAAAGGCTACTTCCAGGT
>CAZEDA010000410.1:0-3753 GCA_964510915.1 uncultured Rhodocyclaceae bacterium
GAAGGTGTGAAGCCGAGCGCATCGTAACCCAATCGCGCGGTGGGTCCGATGCGTGCGAATGGGCGAGGTGTTCCGGTAGCGGGCGGGGTTCCCGGAGTCGACGATGTCCCCGGAGTCGGGCCGTTGGCCCTCGTCCGGGCTACGGTTGCGTCGATTCTTGTAGCCCGGACTTCGTCCGGGGATCCGGTGCAGATGTCGATGAATCAGCCATCGCCCCCGGGCAGAGCCCGGGCTACGGAAGCGCCACCCTTCACCCTTCACCGCCTCACTGCTGCTTCCGGTCCGCCCTCTCCACGGTCAGCGACGGATCCTTCCTCGAGTCCGCGTCGACCGACACACCGTGGCGCACGGGATTGGCACCCCACACCATGGGAAGGTCGGTGGGGCGGGCACGCTGGAGTTCCTCCAGATGCCGCGACGGGACCATCTCCCAAGCATAGTCCGTGATCTTCTTGAGCATGTCCTGCACGAGCTGGGGATTGCGGTCCGCGGCGTTGTCTTCCTCGTCCGGATCGTGCGGGATGTCGAAGAGTTCGATGCGCGCCGGCAGCACGGCGGTGACGATGAGCTTCCAGTCGCCGACGCGAATGCCGGCGCGGAGGTCTTCGATGGCAAGCGGGATGTCCTTGCGCGGGCTCAGCTTGTTGTCCTTGATCGTCGGCCACTGGTTCACGCCATCCAGCAGCTTGCGCTGGTCGAGACTTGCGCCTGCCAGCGTGAGCAGCGTCGGGTACATGTCGGTCACGTGCATCAGGGCGGTGGTGACGCCGGCTTCCGTACCCTTGGGCCACTTGAGGAGCGCCGGGACGCGCACCCCGCCTTCATACAGGCTGCCCTTGCCGTCCCGGTAGGGGCTGTTGTCCGCCGCGCCGCGGTCCACGTCGCCATCGCCCGTGGGGAACTTGTGGACGACCGCCCCGCCGTTGTCGCTGTGGAAGACGAGGATGGTGTTGTCGGCCATCCCTTTCTTGTCGAGCGCGGCGAGCACCGCGCCGACGGCGTCATCCAGCGCGCTCACCATGCCGGCGTACGTACGGCGAGCCTCGTCCTTGATGGCGGAGTTGCGGTCCAGGTATTCCTTCGGCGCCTGCATCGGCGCGGCGGGCGCGGTGAACGAGACGAAGAGGAACAGCGGCTTCGTCGTGTCGTGACCGGCGATGACCGATGCGGCCTCCTTGCCGAGCAGGGTCGTGACGTAGCCGGTTTCCTTCAGGGGCTTGTCGTTGCGGCGCCAGTCGTAGCCGCGCGGTCCCTGCTTGGTGAAATGGTCGATGCCGCCGGCCAGCGTGCCGTAGAAGGAATCGAACCCGCGCCGGGTCGGGAGCATCTCCGGTTTGGCGTGGCCCAGCTGCCACTTGCCGACGAGCGCGGTGCGGTAGCCGGCGTCCTTCAGGGCCTGGGCGAGGGTCCGTTCCTCGGCGGGCAGCCCGTAGTTGCTCTGCGGCAGGATGGATAGCGTCTGCAGGCCGTAGCGGAACGGGTAGCGGCCGGTGAGCAATGCGGCACGCGTCTGGCTGGAATGCGGCTGCACGTAGAACTGGTTCAACCGCACCGCGCCTTCGGCGATGCGATCGATGCTGGGCGTGCGGATCTCCTTGCTGAGATACCCGAGGTCGTGCCAGCCGAGGTCATCGGCCATCAGGTAGACGATGTGCGGCTTGTCCGCGGCGGAGGCGGGCAGGGCGAGCAGCGCAGCGGCCCAGAAGACGAGGCGGAACGCGGCGGAAAGGAGCGTCGGGGAGGTCCTCATGGTGGGCGGATGTTACCCCACGCCCGAGGGCCGGCAAGGGCGCGTGATCGGGGCTTGTCCACCTTGGCGGCGCCCCGGAGCCGTGTGCTAGCATCCCCCGATGACCTCGACGACCGACTCTCTGCTGCAGACGCTGGATGCGGTAGCTTCCCGCCTGCGCTGGAGGCGGATCACCGCCCTCGGGGGCGTGGTGGCCTCGAGCATTCTCGTGGTCGTGGCCGTCGTCATCGTGCTCGGCGCCATCCTGGCGCCCACCGGCGCTGCCCGCTGGCCGCTGTACGCCGGGGGCGTGGCGATCCTCTTCTTCCTGGGCTATCTCGCAGCGGGCGCCCGTCAGGCCGTCTCCCGCGAGGAAGCCGCTGTCGCCGCCGACCGCGCGGCTGGCCTGCAGGACGAACTGTCCTCCGCTCTGTGGTTCACCCGGCATCCGGATGATCGCTCGGCGTTCGTCGAAGCGCATCTTCGCAAGGCCGAAGCCGCGGCAGCCGGCGTGGATCCGAAAGCCCTCGTGCCCTGGAAGATGCCGGCGAGCGGCTGGTCTGCGGTCGCGCTGCTCGGCGCGGTGGCGGTCATCTCCATGCTGGCTCCCCGGTTCACGCCTCACTTCGGCGAGCACGACTTCGCCCAGGCCGCGGCCGACGCCGCGAAAAAGGGCGCCGCCGTGGCGCCGGATTCCCTCGCCGAGGATCTCGCGCAGGGCAGCGATGCCGCGACGAAGGATCGGCTCGCCCGGACGCTCGCCGCCCTCGACGACCCGAAGAAGTCCCTCGAAGAGCGGCGCAAGGCACTCGAAGCCGCGCGCGAACTCGTCGCCCAGCGTGCGCTGGAGGCCGCCGCTGCACGGGAACGCATGAAGGCCATCGCCGATTCCCTTGCCGACCGTGCCGGCTATGAGGAAGTCGCGCAGGCCCTGAGAGATGGCGACGCGAAGCAGGCGGCGGATGCCCTGCGCAAGCAGCTGGGGACCGGCGCGGACGGCAGTGGGTCCGAGCGCAAGGAAACACCAGCCGACGCCGAGGCGGGCGTGGACCAGGCCAAGGTCGACGAGATGGCCGAGGCCCTCCAGGCCGCGGCGCAGAACAGCAGCGGGGAGCGCGGTGCCGAGGCACAGCGCAATCTCGCCAGGGCCGTGCAGAACCTCGACGACATCGCGCGGAGCGTGGAGGCGACCGAAGGTACCGGTCGCAGCGCCCGGCGCCTCGATGCCATGACTACCGAACTGAAGCGCGAGGCCAATCTGCGAGCGGCCCGCTTCGGCCAGCGCAACGGCGCGGGTCAGGCCACACCCGGTCCGGAAACCGGCGAATCCAACATGAAGGGCGGCAGCATGTTCCGCCTCGGGGCCGTGGCGCAGGAGCGCCGCAACCCCGGCCAGGACTCCAACCGCGCCGGGGATGCCAGCGGCAACGCCCAGGGCGATCCCGTGGTGGGGGACGAAGTGCGCCGCATTCGCGCCAGGTTCAAGCGCGAGACGGTGAAGGATCGGGACTCCGGTTCCGAAGGCAGCGAGGACTCCGGCAAGTTCGCCGCGAGCCGCGCGGCCGAGTCGAAGGTGGCCTACCGCGATGTCGACAGCCGTTACCGGCGCGTGGGCGAGGAAGCACTGAGCGCCGAGCGGATTGCCTTGCGGCACCGGGCGCAGGTGAAGGGATTTTTCACAGACAACGGGGAGAGCGCGCAGTGAGCGTGGCGAACGTCGAGCGGAGCATCGAGCAGTTCCGGAACAACATCCGGCTCGTGCGCGAGGAAGTGGGGCGCGTCATCGTCGGCAACGACGAGGTCGTCGACGGCGTGATGACGTGCCTGCTCGCGAGGGGGCATGTGCTGCTGGAGGGCATCCCCGGCGTGGGCAAGACCAAGCTCGTGCAGACGCTGGCCGATGTCCTGCACCTGAAGTTCTCGCGCATCCAGTTCACGCCGGACCTCATGCCCGGCGACATCATCGGCACCTCCATCGTCCGCGAGGACGACACCGGCCGGAAGTTCTTCGAGTTCCAGCCCGG
>CAZEDA010000411.1:0-3738 GCA_964510915.1 uncultured Rhodocyclaceae bacterium
ACGCCCCCCTGCACTTCGAAGGCAAGGTCCCCCGCAAGCCGCTAGCACTGCTGAAAGCAGTCATCGCGCTGGGCGGCACCGCCGTGCCGGTCGCCCGGATCCTCGATGCGCTCTGGCCCGACGAAGCGGGCGATACGGCTTACAAGTCGCTCGGTGTCGCTCTCACTCGCCTGCGCAAGATCCTTCACGTGCCCGACATCGTCACGGTCTCCGACGAAGCCATCTCGATCAACCGGCAGTTGTGCTGGGTGGACGCCTTCCAGTTCCTCGACGACAGCGCACCATCCGTCGCGACCGAGCCCCCCGCGCACCGCGAGCGGGCTGCGCGCCTGTACGAAGGCGCGTTCCTCCCGGCCGACCAGGAAGCCCCCTGGTCCGCCCGCATGCGCGAGCGGCTGCGCAGCCGCTATCTCGCCACCGTCGAAGCGCTCGCGGCGCAGGCCGAGCAGGACGGCCGCTGGGACGATGCGCTCGACTGGTATCGCCGCGGCACGGAATCCGACGAACTCGCCGAGGCGTTCTACCGGGGCCAGATGCGCGTGCTGCGCGCAACCGGGCGCGCTGCCGAAGCGATGTCGACCTACCGGCGATTCCGCCAGCTCCTCTCGGTGGTGCTCGGCATCGTCCCGTCGGAGCAGACGCAGCAGCTCGCCCGCGCCATCCAGGAAGAAACAGCATCCGTAGGAAATCCGTAGGCGGTCGGATCGCATCCTGTTCGTGCGCGGGACTTCCGCCGACACACCAGGAGAACCCATCATGATCCGCAGGAGCTTTCGATTCGCATCCGCCATCGCACTCGGACTCGCGGTCACCACCGCGGGAGCGGGAGAGCGCGGCAAGTTCGTCGGTCACGCCGTGCTGAACAGCATGAAGTTCACGGAGGTGAAGGCCATGGAAGGCCATCCGATGAAGACGGCGATGGCGGGCGAGCTCGACGGGCTGGTCTTCCACAACGGCGGCGGGAGCGCGCTCGACCGCATGCTCGATCGCGCCCACTACCACGTCGCGTGGGTGGGCGACGGCGGCGGGGGCGGCTACTGCCTGAAGACGTTCACCACCAAGGAAGGACACAAGCTCTTCGCACGCTGCGATTCGAAGGCGAGCGCCACCGGCAGCGCCGGCGTCATCACGCTGCTCGGCGGTACCGGGCCGTTCAGCGGCATCAAGGGCAAGGGCAAGTTCAACTTCGTCGGTGTGACGCCCGTGGTGAACTGGGACGACATCGAATGGGAATGGGAAACCCCATGACCCGTCGCTCCACCCCGCCGGACGATCGGGACAGCTATGTCATCCACATCTATCGGCGTGGTGACACGGCGGCGGACGAACTCGTGGGGCTGATCGAACCGGTGGGGTCGGGCGAAGCCGGCGCATTCCGGAACCGGGACGAGCTCTGGGAAAGACTCTCCCGGGGGGCACGGCGCGGCAGGCGCCGGCCGCGCCCGGCATCGTCCGACTGAGACGACGCTGCGCGGACGGTGCGGGCCTCGCCCGACGCGTCCGCGCAATCCGGCGCGGCTCACTTGCGGGCTTTCGCGGCCTCCACTTCCTTCTGATAGTCGTCGTAGGAAGTGTTGGCGCGCTCCAGGCAGCGCGTGCGTTCCATGCCGTCAGGGAGACGATTGCATTCGGTACGCTGCCAAGCCTGTCCGCCGGAGTAGGCCTGCTCGGACGTGCAGCCGTCCAGGACGGCAATGGCAAGCGCGACCATCGCGACAACCGGCAACGCGCGAAACGAGAAAGGCGGCATGGCGGGGCTCCAGAACAGAACGGCGGGATTATCGACGCAATTGCGAGGGAGGCAGGCCGCGCTCACGTCGCGGGCGCGTCGGGCGCGGCACACCACGCCTCGAGCGTGAGACCACCGGTCACGGCCGTCGCGGCGTCCCAGCGGTGCTGCCGCAGTCCGATCATGTCGACCTCCCGCTGCAGTTCGCCGCTGTCGAACACGAACGCATCGAACACTGCCGAGAGCTCGATCGCCGCCGGATCGCGTGCGAGGAGCCATCCGTCCGGACCGCTTCGCGCGACCCAGCCTGCCTCGGCCATGCGGGTGAGCAGCGCTTCCGCGTCGTCCCAGGTGAGACGCGCACTGCGCGACAGGACATCGATGCCGCTCGCGCCGCCTTCACGGTGCCGCTCGTACAGATTGCGCAGCAGCGCGAGGGCTTCCACGTAGCGGCTGCCCGGCACCTGGAAGCGCGACCACGCCCCGGTGCGGACCTGCGGCAATGCCGCTGCGATCACGGCCCCCGTCAGCACGACCAGCCAGGAGAAGTAGAGCCACATCAGGAACACCGGGAAGCCCGCGAAGGCGCCATACACCAGCTTGTACGTGCCGAAGCGCGACACGAAGTAGGCGAACCCGGCCTTCATCACTTCGAAGGCGATCCCGGCCACGAGGGCGCCGTAGACCGCATCGCGCCAGGACACCCGCCGGTTCGGCACGGTGCGGTACAACCAGGTAAGCGCAAGCGAGGTGAGTATGAGCGACACCAGCTTCAGCATCGTCGTGCGGGAGTCGCGCTCGTCCATGAGGCCCAGCGACGCGGTGACGAGCCAGTAGGTCAGGTAGACGCCGAGACCGATGAGAATCGGGCCCGCGGTGAGCAGCGCCCAGTACACGAGCATGCGCTTCAGCAGCGAACGGGGCTCGTGCACGCGCCAGATGCGGTTGAACGCGCGATCGATGGTGAGCATCATCATGAGCGCGGTCACGGCAAGCAGGCCGATGCCGATGGCGGTGAGGCGCGATGCCTTCTCCGCGAACTGGTGGGTATAGGCGGTGATCAGCTTGGTGGCCGCGCCGGGCACGAAGTTCGACACGATGAAGCTGTCGAGCGTGGACAGCATGCGGCCGGAGATGGGCAGCGCCGACAGCACCGTGATGGCGATCGTGACGAGCGGGACCAGCCCGAACAGGGTGGTGAACGTGAGGCTGCCGGCAACCTGGGCGAGATCGTCCTCGCGAAAGCGCGTGACGATGAAGCGGCCGATGCGTCGCAGATCGACAAGACTGACCGCCATGGCGGAACGGAACCTGGAGTGGGATGACCGGCTCCTATAATACGTTGATCCCCTGCTTCACCACGGCGCATTCCCCGATGCACGAAATACTCGTTCTGTATTACTCCGCCACCGGCAGCGTGCGCGAGCTCGCCCAGCTGGTCGCCCGCGGCATCGCCATGGAGCCCGAGGCCTCGCCGCGTCTGCGCAGCGTTCCGCGCGTCTCCACGGTGTGCGAAGCCACGGAGCCCGCCGTGCCGGACACGGGCGCGCCTTACGCGACCGCGCAGGACCTCGAGGAATGCATCGGCGTCGCGGTGGGCAGCCCCACCCGGTTCGGAAACATGGCCGCCCCCATGAAATACTTCTGGGACTCCACCGGCGCCCTCTGGGCCCGCGGCGCCCTCTCCGGCAAGCCGGCCTGCGTGTTCACCTCCACCACCACGCTGCACGGCGGGCAGGAATCCACGCTCCTGTCGATGCTCCCGCCGTTGCTCCACCATGGCATGGTCATCGTCGGGCTGCCGTATACCGAACCCGATCTCACGAAGACCACGAGCGGCGGCTCGCCGTACGGCGCATCGCACTGGGCCGGGCCCGGCAACGACCGCCCCATCAGCGATGAGGAGCGGCGGCTCGCCATCGCCCTTGGCCGGCGCCTCGCGCAGGTTGCGCTCCGGCTGAAGGCATCATGAGCGTCGAAGCCGCGCTTCCCGGCCGTCTGCTCATGCG
>CAZEDA010000412.1:0-1916 GCA_964510915.1 uncultured Rhodocyclaceae bacterium
CTTCACACCTTCACGTCTTCACACCTTCAAGGCCCCTCAAATCTTGACCCCCTCCTTCCCCAGCCGCTCCCGCACGCGCCGCTCGATCTCCGGCCCCATGGACTCGCCCCACTTCTGGCCGAGCGTCATGCTCTCCTGGACCAGGGATGGCAGCACCTTGATGGACTTGCGGCCGACCTCCGACTCGTAGAACACGAGCAGCTGGCGGATCTCGTCATGGGTGAAGTGCTTGTGATAGACGGGAATCATCATGTCCGCGAAGCGCGCCAGGTTCTCGGCAATCACCTGGTCGACCACCGGCGGCAGCGTCGCCAGCGCATTTGCCGGTATGTCGGGCCGCAGCCTGCGCAGGGAGTCCGTGTACTGCTGGACCACATACGAGGACATCTGGCGACCGATGTTGAGCGCGCCGGTGGTCTCGAGCATGCGGGCGATGTCGGCGCGCTTCGCGGGGGTGAGATCCTCGGCGGACGCGGCTTCGGGTCGGGCAACCGTGAACACACACAGCGCGAGGGCCAGCAGCAGGGTTCGTCTCATCGAGGCACTCCTGGGTTGATCGGGGACGCGCTGCGGCCCCCGGGGAATCATCAGGCCGGCTGGGACAGGGTGGGCCCGACATCCTCGAGCGTCATGCGGCGCATGTCCCGCTTGTAGCGGCGATCGTCGAAGGGACGCGCACGATGCATCGTGCAGCGGTTGTCCCAGATGAGAAGGTCGTGGGGCTGCCAGACATGGCGGTACACGAACTGCCGCTGCGTGGCATGCTCGGTGAGTTCGCGGATCAGCGCCATGGCCTCCGGGCGCTGCCAGCCGTGGATCGTGCCGATGTGCGCAGACAGATACAGGCTGCGACGGCCGGAGCCGGCATGGCGGCGCACCAGCCGCTGCGGCACCGGCTCGAACGCCGTGCGCTCTTCGGGTGTGAAGGCATCGAAACCGAGCATCGCGCGCGAATAGATCAGGGAGTGATCACAGACGAGGTTCTCCACCAGGGCCTGTGTGGCCGCGGGCAGCGCGTCCCAGGCGGCGCGCATGTCCGCGAACTCGGTTTCCCCGCCCTCGGGGGGAATGACTCGGGCGTGCAGCATGGAGTACTTGGCCGGCGTCGGCTTGAAGCTGCTGTCGCTATGCCACAGATGATTGCCGAGATTGAACATGCGGCGCCGATCGTCGGCACGCATGATCGAATCGTCCGTATCGAGGTTCGAGATGTCGATCATCTCGTCGTACTGGAGGCGGTGCTTGTGACCGTCGACCACCCCGCGCGTGCGCTCCAGCGGACCCATGGCCTTCGCGAAGGCGACCTGCTGATGGTCGTCGAGCAACTGCTCGCGGACGGCCAGAACGGCGTACTGGTTCATGGCCTCGTCGATCTGCCGGACGAGGTCGGCATCCGGGGGCGTGCGCAGGTCGACCCCGGTCATCTCCGCCGCGAAGACGGGATGCAGTGGTGTGATTTTGATCAAGTTTCCCCTCGCTCCGATGACATCGCGCCCCTCTCCCCGGGCAGCTTCGGGTCCGGATAGCACCCGGACCCTCCGGGCATGCTAGAAGCCCGGGCGGGAAGCGTCAATGACGGGGTGCCCGCCCGGTGGCGCCACCGTCGCGGCGTACAATCCGGACCGTTGAAACCCTGAGGAAACGACGATGTTTCGAATCGGCAGCGAAGAAAGGAAGTGGGTCCCCGGCAAGCAGGCGGGCGTGGAGCGGGCAGTTCTGTGGGAGGTGGAGGGTGGCGGGCGGACCTCGCTCATCCGGGTCGCCAAGGGCGCGACCATCGAGATGCACGGGCATCTCGGCAAGGAAGAGGTCTACATGGTGAGCGGCCGGATCCGCGTGGGCGAACACGAACTGTCGGCCGGCGACTACCACCACACGTCACTGGGTGAGCGGCACGACCTCGAGGCTTTCGAGGA
>CAZEDA010000412.1:2016-3736 GCA_964510915.1 uncultured Rhodocyclaceae bacterium
CCTTCGTAGAAGCGGTATTCCGCCTCCCGCGTCCCGTTGTAGACGTAGTCGAAGACGATGTCCTCCGGAATCGAGCCCATCAGGCGGATGCCGCCACCGGGAGCCGCATCGACCCATTCCGTGCCGCCCGAGGGGAGGTAGCGGAGACGGTCATGGGCGCGGAAACGCAGTTCCTCGTTCGGCAGGAACTGCCCGGCGAAACTCTGGAAACCGGGGTTGTCGGTCGAGAACGGACCGCCGGGCGCGTCGTTGAAGTTGGCCGGGACGATCAGCGTTCCCGTCCCGTACTCGACAGGGCTGCCGCCCGTCTGCGCGATGTACCAGTCCAAGTCACCGTACACATCCACGTTGATCTTGCTGCCCGCCACGGGACCGTTGGATGTCCCCAGCTTGACATCCAGATGCTGCGCCGCAGCAGGCAGCGAGACCACCAGCATGAAGGCGGCGACGAGCGGAGAAACGATTGACTTCAAGGCAGGCTCCTGCGATTCGTCCGGCCGCACGGACCACTGCCCCGGGCCGGACCTGTTCTTGTCCACAAGGAAGTTACTGCATTGCACTTCCTCGTGCAACCTCTTTGCATCCTTCATGCTGTTTCCTGACGGAACATCGGGGAGAACGGCTGCTGCCTTTCCCCCCGGCCGTTCAGCGGCGCCGGCGCAGCGCCACCCCCATCAGCAGGATCCCCACCCCGAACATCGCGTACGTCCCGGGCTCCGGCACCGGCGCGAAGTTGAAGTAGAAGCGCCCGGAATCCATGACGTCCGACCCGTCCGACAGGTTCACCAGCCGGAAGCCGGCGGTGTAGGTGCCCATCGCGGCGCCGTCGTCCACCCAGAAGACGGGCTTGAAGTCGATCATGGTGCCGTCACCCAGCGAGTAGATGTCGCCGCTGTCGAAGATGTCGGTGTCGGTCTCGGTCCCCACCTTGAGGCCGACCGTGTAGGAGATGAGCTGCAGACCCACCTCGACGCCGGACAGCGAGCCGGTCCAGCGCCCGCCGCTGCTCTGATACAGGACAGTCATCGGATCGTTGGGCCCGAAACCCGTGAGGGAGTGAGTGGAGCCCACGCCGAGGTAGGAGTATTCGGAACTGCCCACTGAACTGCGCAGGGCGCCGGCATAGAGACCGGTGCCCGGGGTCAGCGGCAGAGGGGCGTCTCCCGTGAAGGTCTCGGGAATCTGGTTGTTGGTGTTCGTATCCACCACGGTCGCCAGCGACGCCGGACCGGTGAGCGAATAGCTGCCGATGCTGTGGTAATGGTTGCCATGCTCCAGCAGCATGGTGAGCCGGCCGCGATTGGGGTTCGGGGTGCCGTTGTACGCACCGCCGACGTTGGTGACGCGCGTGTCGACACCGACATAGAAGCCGATGCCTTCCTCGCGACGAAGTTCTGCGTGGGCCGACGTGGCCACGACCAGCAGTGCTGCCAGAAGAATACGGAACCGCATACCAATCTCCTCGGTGGAAGCGGTATCGGGGCGCGCGATGAGTGGGTGTGGGGGACTCGGCGCCTCGTACCGCGGCGCTCTCTCCTCAAGGCGCAGAGTAGCGCCTTGAATTGGCTTATGCAACTACATTGCTGTTTTGGGGGTCAAGGCTTGCGCCGGACCTCGCTCAGATTTCCGACCAGGCCTTCTCGAGCCGCTTGAAGGAGATGGGGTAAGGCGTCTTCAGCTGCTGCGCCCAGAGGGAGACTCGCAATTCCTCCAGCATCCA
>CAZEDA010000413.1:0-2396 GCA_964510915.1 uncultured Rhodocyclaceae bacterium
CCGCTGCGCGACCGGATGGAGATCATCCAGCTTCCGGGCTACACGGAGCAGGAGAAGCTGGAGATCGCACGCCGCTATCTCGTGGGTCGTCAGCTCGAGGCCAACGGCGTGAATGCCGAGCAGGTAAGCGTGGGAGACGACGTGCTGCGCTCGATCGTGGCTGACTACACGCGCGAAGCGGGCGTGCGGTCACTGGAGCGCGAGCTGGGTTCCGTGCTGCGTCACGCAGCGATGAAGATTGCCGAGGACGCGTCGCAGAAAGTGGAAGTGGTCGCCGCGGATCTCGATGCGATCCTCGGGCCGCGCAAGTTCGACAACGAGGTGGCGCAGCGTACCGCGCTGCCGGGTGTGGCTACCGGGCTTGCGTGGACGCCGGTCGGGGGTGACATCCTGTTCATCGAGGCGGCGAAGGTGCCGGGTACCGGCAAGCTCACGCTCACGGGCCAGCTGGGTGACGTGATGAAGGAATCGGCGCAGGCGGCCATCACACTCGCGAAGTCCCATCTCGGCCAGCGTTTCGAGGACTGGGATCTGCACGTGCACGTACCCGCCGGCGCCACGCCGAAGGACGGTCCCAGTGCGGGAGTTGCGATGTTCCTGGCGATCGTGTCGCTCATGACCGATCGTGCGGTCAGACCCGACATCGCGATGACGGGCGAGATCTCGCTTCGCGGTCTGGTGCTGCCGATCGGTGGCGTGAAGGAGAAGACGCTGGCGGCGCTGCGCGCCGGCATCCGGACGGTGATGATTCCCCGGCGCAACGAGAAGGATCTCGTGGACGTCCCGGCCGACGCGCGGGAGCAGATGCGCTTCGTGCTCCTCGATACGGTAGACGACGCGATTGCCGCGGCGCTGGAGCTTTCCGCCGAGGTTCCCGCCGCAGCCTGACGGTGAAGCGCAGCCCCTCGGACGCGGACCAATCCGGTCCGACTCCGGGGCGCGCTTCACGCGCTCCGGTGAGCCTGATTCGGCCCGCACCATCTCTCGATGGCGCCACGCAGTCCCGAGAGCGTGAAGGGTTTGCCCAGGTGGTCGTCCATGCCGGCAGCGATGCAGAGTTCGCGGTCGCCAGTCAGCGCGTTCGCCGTCAGCGCGATGATCGGCGTGCGCGGACGATCGAGTGAGGCTTCGAGTCCGCGGATCTGTCGCGTGGCCTCGTAGCCGTCCATGACCGGCATCTGGCAGTCCATGAGCACCACGTCATGTCTGCCCGACTGCCATGCGATGACGGCCGCCGCGCCCTGCGTCGCCACTTCCACCGTGCAGCCCAGACGGGTCAGCATGGCGAGCGCGATCTTCTGATTCACCACGTTGTCCTCGGCGAGCAGCACATGCGCGCCGATCGGGCTCGCCTCCACCGACGGCGCGGAAGGCGCGGAGTCCGGCTGCTGAACCATGGCCGCCAGGCTCGCACGGCTCACCGGTTTCTGCAGTACGCCACGGATGGGCAGGTCGAGTGTTTCCGGTGCCCGGGCGCCCACCATGCCGGTCATCACCAGAGGCGTTCGCCGGGTGAGCTGGCGCAATGTCTCCGTATCCGGTGTGCCTTCCGTGGCATGCAGGAAGCGCTCGGCCACGAGGGCGAGAGAATATGGCGTGTCCTGTTCCGGCGCCTCCCGCAACTCGCCAGGATGCGACATCGAGGAGACCGAACCACCCAGCGAAATCACCGCGTCGGCGAGCATCCTGCGCGTGCCTTCGTGCGGTTCGAGCACCAGCACGCTGCTGCCTGCGAGCGGCATCACGCGATCGTCTGGCGATTCGGCGGTGACGGTCCGGGTGGGAATGACCAGTGTGAACGTCGAACCTCTGGCCGGCACACTGGTCACGTCGATCCGACCGCCCATCGCGCGGGCAAGGTCGGAACTGATCGCCAGGCCCAGCCCCGTACCGCCGTATACCCGCGTGGTGCTGCCGTCCGCCTGGGTGAACGGCTGGAACAGACGCGACAGGGTTTCGCCGTCGATGCCCACGCCAGTGTCGCGCACACCGAAGCGCAGCACCACATCCTCCGGGGAAGCCACGGCTTCGGCGGAGGCGATGATCTCGATCTCACCCGCGTCCGTGAACTTCACGGCGTTGCCGAGGAGGTTCGAGAGCACCTGCCGCACGCGCGTCGGGTCACCGATCACGCGCTGCGGCATGTCGGGGGAGATCTGCCACGAAATCTCCAGTCCCTTCTCGGCGCATCGCGGAGCGAAAAGGTCGGCAACGGTCGCGATGATGTCGTGCGGACAGAACGGCACCGATTCCAGCGTGAGCCGGCCGGCCTCGATCTTCGAGAAATCCAGGATGTCGTTGATGAGGGTGAGCAGACCTTCACCGCTGTGCTTGAGGGTCTCGACGAGCCGGCGCTGATCCGCTGACAGCGGCGTGGTGGCGAGGATCTCACCCGC
>CAZEDA010000413.1:2496-3726 GCA_964510915.1 uncultured Rhodocyclaceae bacterium
AGCAGACCGAGCGCGATGGCGATGGCGCCCACGGGGTCGCCCAGATACCAGTACGCGGGCGCATAGAACAGGCAAGCCACGAGCATGGTGAGCAGGGAAATGACGAACACCTGCATCTGATAGGCGACCGCGAGATCGCCGGAGTCGTCGCGGCCGGCGACGATCCGCACCATCTTCCGGAGGCGGTTCGAGAGATTCTGGGTGTTCGTCATCCCCGGAGATAACGGCCGTAGGGACATGGCGCTTGAGCGGTCGCCCGCTCCCCGGACGAGAAAAAGCCCGCGACCGGCGCGGGCTCGTATCGTGGGTCGGGCTTTCCCTACAGGTCGCGGGCGAGTCGGAACCCCACCTGATAGTTGCGGTAGCCGGGGTCCTCAGGGTGACGATAGGCCGCACGCGTGGTCGAGGCGCCGTCGATCCACGCGCCGCCGCGCACGATGCGTTTCTCGCAGTTGGCTTCGTCCCACACCGAACCATCGGCCGGTGCGCCCTTGTAGCCGCCGTGATGGCAGTCCGCCACCCACTCGCGCAGATTGCCGAGGATGTCGTGGAGGCCGAACGGGTTGGGCTTGTACTTGCCGACGTTGGTGGTCTCGGGCGCGCCGTCCACGCACTTGTGGTTGGACCACACGTACATCGGGTGGGCATCCTTGCTGGTCTCGTCATGCGTGTTGGCGAACTCGCAGGCCTTGGTGGACCCGGCGCTGTCCTCGGCCGGCCCCCAGAACCAGGCGGTCTTCGTGCCGGCGCGCGCGGCGTACTCCCACTCCGATTCGGAGGGCAGGCGGTAGCTCTTGCCCGTCTTCGCGCTCAGCCATGCCGCATAGGCCTTGGCGTCGCTGAAGTTCACGTTGTAGACGGGGCGGTCACCGCGACCGGCGCCATCATCGGATGCCTCCGCGCACTTGCCATCCGCCACGCAGGCATCCCATTGCTCGAAGGTGACTTCGAACTTCGAGAGCGCGAACGGCCTGGCGAGCTTCACGGTGTGCTGAGGCTTCTCGTCCGGATGGCCGCTCTCCTCGAAGTCGGACCCCATCACGAACTCTCCCGCGGGGATGACGATCATCTCGGGGCAGGCGGGGCAGTCACGGAACACCGAGCCCGGCGTCGTGGTCTGCGCGAGAACAGCGGGGCTGGCCTGCAGCAGCGCAGCACCAGCGGCGAGGCCGATGGCGCGAACGAGTGTGCGAACGGTGAACGGCACGGTGTTCCTCCCACGTTGTTTTT
>CAZEDA010000414.1:0-3703 GCA_964510915.1 uncultured Rhodocyclaceae bacterium
GCCCGCGGACTGGCATTCACCACCGCCTATCACACGAGATTCCCTGAGTACGTCGCAGCGCGCACCCACCTCCCGACGAGCTGGCTGTATCCGGCCGTGAAGTGGTTCCACCGGCCCTCTTCGGCAATCATGGTGGCGACGCCGTTTCTGAGGATGGAACTCGAGCGGCGGGGATTCGGCAATCTTCGCGACTGGTCGCGTGGTGTCGACACGGAACTGTTCCGGCCCGCCGACGATCGTTCGCACGACTGGCGCTCACCGGTGTTTCTGTACGTAGGTCGTGTCGCGATCGAGAAGAACATCGAAGCGTTCCTGAGTCTGGATCTTCCGGGAACGAAGGTCGTCGTGGGCGACGGCCCCGCGCGGGAAGGGCTCATGCGCCGGTTCCCGTCGGCGGTATTCGCCGGCATGAAGCACGGCGAGGAACTGGTGTCGTTCTATCAGCGCGCGGACGTCTTCGTGTTCCCGAGCCGCACCGACACATTCGGCCTCGTGATGACGGAGGCCATGGCCTGCGGGACGCCCGTGGCGGCCTATCCCGTGAGCGGGCCCATCGACGTGATCGACGATCCTGATGCGGGTGTCCTGGACGACGATCTTCGCGAGGCGTGCGTGCGCGCGCTGTCGCTGGACCGGCATCGTGTCCGCCGCGTGGCGATGCGCTATTCCTGGGCCGAGTGCACCCGCCAGTTCGCGGCGAATCTCGTTCCGGTTCTCGGTGCGGATGCCAGGGCGCCGGCCCATGGCTGACCCGCGCACGAGGCCTGCAGTGGAGAGTCCTTACAAGGGGCGGACGGGCATCAGTCGCATCGTGCACGCGTTCTTCAATTCGCTTGCAGGGCTCGCCGACGCCTGGAAGCACGAAAGCGCCTTTCGCCAGGAAGTGGCGCTTGCCGCGATCCTGCTGCCGGTCGCCGCCTGGGTCGACGTAACCACGGCGGAGCGCTGCCTGCTGTTCGCCACCGTGTTGCTCGTGATCGTCGTGGAACTGCTCAACTCTGGCGTGGAGGCCGCCATCGACCGCATCGGTTTCGACCGCCACGACCTGTCCCGGAGAGCCAAGGATTTCGGCAGTGCAGCAGTGCTGGTGGCCTTGTTGATGCTTGCGCTGGTGTGGGGCGCCATCGTGGGTCCGAAGCTCGGACCACTGTTGTAAAGGCGCCACTGTCGCTACCGACACACATTGCCGGGTGCGGCCAGTGCAGGTACATTTTTCTCGAGAGGCCCAACCGCCGGTAGAGCGGTCTCGACAGGGCGCGCGACCGGGGGCGCGCCGAACGGGAGAGTAGAGATGCGCAACGTCCACGACACCTTCAGCGCCGGCGAGATTCTGGTTCTCGTCGTCGGCATCGTCACCATTCTGCTGAGCATCGCGCACTAGAAGCGTTTCTGGCGGGCACGTCCGGTCTGCAAACCCGGACGTGCCCGACCTGACGGTTGCCCTGACCGCGTTCGTCCCCCCGCCGGACGCTTGTCACCGTTCGTAACATCCAGTTTTCCCCATTCCGCGTAATCGCCGGGACAGCCCATGGTCTGCCGGCGCGCCCCGCTTTTTCCCGGCAACGCCGCTGACCGCAGGGTTCCACGGAAGTCCCGGCCTTCGCCGGGACGCAGTGTCGGAAGAGGTGGCACGGTTGAAGCTCTGGGTGGGTCTCCTGCTGTGGTTGTTCGCAAGTGTTGCTGCGGCGCACAAGCCGAGCGACAGCTATCTTTCCCTGGCGACGGACGGGGCCCGGGTGAGCGGGCAGTGGGACATCGCGCTGCGCGATCTCGACTTCGCACTGGGCCTCGACGTCGACGGCGACGGACGCCTCACCTGGGGCGAGGTGCGCTCCCGGCACGAGGACATCGCTGCCTACGCGCTGGCGCGTCTGCGCCTCCAGGCGGACGGTCGCGACTGCACGACGCGTCCCACCGGGCATCTCGTCGACGAGCACAGTGACGGCGGTTACGCAGTCGTGCGCTTCGATACCGATTGTGCCGGCGGACCGGCACAGCTCGGCGTCGCCTACTCCCTGTTCTTCGATCTCGATGCCCAGCACAAGGGGCTCGTGAGTGTTCGAGGCGCCGATGCCGCGCGCGCCTACGCACTGGGAGCCGACAGTCGGGAGATCCGCGTGGCACTGCGCGAGTCGTCGTGGGCAGAGGCCTTCGCCGGTCACGTGCGCGAAGGCGTCTGGCATATCTGGATCGGCTTCGATCACATCCTCTTCCTGCTGTCCCTGCTGCTGCCGGCGGTGCTCGCCCGTCGCGACGACCGCTGGGAGCCCGCCGAGACGTTCCGGGGCGCACTGCTCGACGTCGTGAAAGTCGTCACGGCCTTCACCGTCGCCCACTCCGTGACGTTGTCCGCGGCGGCGCTGGGCGCTGTTGAACTGCCGACGAGGTGGGTCGAGTCCGCCATAGCTGCCTCAGTGGTGGTGGCTGCGCTCAACAATGTGTGGCCCGTGCTGCCGTTGCGGCGCTGGACCATGGCGTTCGGCTTCGGGCTGATCCACGGCTTCGGCTTCGCCGCCGTTCTCGCGGATCTCGGGCTGCCGCGGGAGGCGCTGGCGCTGTCCCTCGTGGGCTTCAACGTCGGGGTCGAGGCCGGTCAGCTGGCAATCGTTGCGGCATTCCTGCCGCTGGCGTGGTTCCTCCGGCGCCGGTGGGTCTATCGCCGACTCATCTTTGCCGCGGGCTCGCTCGCCGTGGCTGCACTTGCGGCGACCTGGTTCGTGGAGCGCGCCTTCGACGTGAGGCTCATCGGATGAAATCCCTGCACAGGTCTGGCGCCAATTTCCTTCGCGCAGCGCTGGCGTGGCTTCTCGTTGCCACGATCGCGGAGGCGGCCCCGCATGTTCCCGAGCGCGACGATGTCGTGGTTGCCACGCTGCCCTCGACCGTGCGTGAGGCGGGGTCGCCGGAACTGCGTTCGCTCAAGGCGGCCGTCGCAAAGAAGCCGGACGACGTGGTGCTCGCCGCCCGGCTCGCGCGACACTATGTGGAACTGGGCCGGGCGAGTGGCGACCCGCGATTCGCTGGCTATGCGCAGGCCGTGCTCTCACCCTGGTGGTCGAAGGCCGATGCTCCCGAAGCCGTGCTGATTCTCCGGGCGGTGCTTGCACAGCGTCTGCATCGTTTCGATGCGGCGCTGGTCGATCTCGGTCGTGTGCTGGAACGCAATCCGCGCAGTGCGCAGGCGCTGCTGACGCGCGCCACCGTGTATCAGGTCCAGGGCCGATTCCCGGAAGCCGGTGCCGATTGCGACCGTCTCCACGCGCTGGTGCCGATGCCGTATGCCGCCGCGTGTGCCACCGCGGTGGCGGCAGCGACCGGACAGCTCCGGCCTGCATACGACGCGCTGCTCGCCGTGAGGCGTGACGTGCCGCCCACCGACAGGGACACGGCCGCATGGCTGGACGGTCTGCTCGCGGAGATGGCGGAGCGCGGCGGTCGCCTGCGCGAAGCCGAGATGCACTATCGGCAGGCACTGGAAGCCGCACCCGACGATCAGTACCTGCTGGCGGCTTTCTCCGACTTCCTCCTCGACCGGGATCGCCCGCGCGAGGTCCTCGCTCTGCTGCGCGAGCGCCGCGCGGCGGACCCGCTGCTGCTGCGCTACGCGCTGGCCGCGACAAAGACCGCGGATCCCGCCGCGGCCGATTCGGTCCGGCAGTTGCGGGATCGGTTCGATGCCAGTCACCGGCGAGGCGACCGCGTA